>NZ_JBVHPJ010000001.1:668164-934119 GCF_055567995.1 Streptomyces sp. NPDC026246
GTCGGCCCGCGGGCCGGTAGGCCGCACGCGCGGGTCCCGGTCGCCCGACGGTCGCGGTCTGACCCGCGCAGGGGACGGGTCAGGCCGCGCCGAACGGCGGGAGTTCAGTCCGTGGCCCGGATCGGCCCTGGCTCGGCTGCGTGGGCTCGGGTTGCGTCGGTGCTCGCCGTGCTGTCGGCCCGCGGGCCGGTAGGCCGCACGCGCGGGTCCCGGTCGCCCGACGGTCGCGGTCTGACCCGCGCAGGGGACGGGTCAGGCCGCGCCGAACGCCGGGAGTTCAGTCCGTGGCCCGGATCGGCCCTGGCCCGGCTGTGCGGGCTCGGGTTGCGTCGGTGCTCGCCGTCCCGTCGGCCCTCGCCGTCCCGTCGGTCTTCGCGGGCCGGTCGGCCGCGCCCGCAGCCCGGTCCGCCCGCCGACCGCGGTCTGACCCGCGCAGGGGACCGGTCAGGCCGCGCCGAAGGCCGAGAACGCCCAGCCCGTGGCCTGGTGCAGGGCGTCGCCGGGCAGGGCCGCGCGGGCGTCGCGGAGTGCCTCCGCCAGGGACAGCCCGGAGTCCAGGCCCTTGTGCAGCGCGAGCATCAGCGGCACGACCGCGGCGTCGTTCACGGGGGCGCTGCACGCCACCACCCCGGCCGTGCCGAGCGGCAGCAACGCCGTGACCAGGCCCAGCAGTTCGTCCGCCCCGACCGACGCGAGGCGCGCGGTGTCGCAGCAGGACAGGATGATCCGGTACGGGCTGCGGTCCAGCCGCTCGAAGTCGTGCACGACGATCGGGCCGTCGGCCATCCGCAAGGAGGAGAACAGCGGGCTGTCCGCGCGGAACGTGCCGTGCGCGGCGATGTGCGCCAGCCCCGCCCCGTCCAGCTCGCGAAGCACCCGCGGCACCCGCGCCGCGCCGCCCTCCAGCACCGTCGCCCCGCCGTACCGCCCGGCCAGCTCCGTCACCTCCGCGCCCGCGCCGGCCAGACCCGGACCGCGGACCAGGACGGCCCGGCCGTCCGCCGGCGGCGCGGTGTCCCGGGCCCGCAGCCAACTGGCCGCCGACGGCGAGACGCTGAGCACCCGCTCCCGCAGCGACGGCAGCAGCGCCCACGGCACCCGGTGCAGCCGCCCCGGCGGCACGATCACCACCGGCCCCCGGCCCAGCTGTGCCGCCGCCGGGCCCAGCAGCAGCTCCTCCAGCCGCCGCCCCGCCGCCTCCACCACCGGCAGCCGGGCGTCCGCCCCCGGGTGGGCCAGCCGCCGCAGCCCCGCCTGCACGTGCTCGGCCTCCGTCTCCGCCGCGGCAGGCGACCCCGCCTCGAACCTCCGCACCCGGCCCCGCCCACACAGCAGCACCTGCACGCGTCCGTCGAGCACGGCCAGCTCGACCAGCACCACCTCGTCGCCCAGCCGCTCCAGCAGCCGCCCCACGTCGAACCGGTTCCCCTCACCCGGTGCCGCACCCCGGATGTGCAGGGTGCGGGAGCGGATCTCCCGTTCCAGGCGCCGCTGTTCGCGCTCCAGCGCCACCACCGGCCGGCCCTCCATCCGGGCGGCCTCCGCGCGCGCCGCGATCTCCCGGAACGCCGTCATACCGCTCAGCAGCACGGGGTCGGCGGGCGGCCGGGTCGGCGGGGCCGACAGCACGGTGGCCCGCCAGCGCTCGCTCCACACGAGCAGCCGCCGCGGCCCGCCGGACACCAGACTGGCCCGCTGGGCCAGCGCGGCGAGCTCGGCGCCCTGTGCGGTGGCCCGGGCCCGCAACTCCGAGGCGCCCAGCGTCGTCCGGTGGTCGTCGAGGACGTCCAGACCGCGTCGGCACGCCTCCAGCACCCCCCGCGCCGACCCGGCGGCCCGCGCCCGCAGCGCCTGCGCGGCCCAGCCCGTCAGTCGCGCCAGCGGTGGGCCGCTGCGCCGGCTGCGCGCGGCCAGCGCCAGATGCCGCTCGGCGTCGGCCGTCCGCCCCAGGTCCAGCGCGATCCGGCCCGCGAGCAGTGAGGCCTCCGGCGCCGCGGGTGCGCCGAGGGCCGCCAGCCGCTGGGCCAGCGCCGCCGCGTCGGCGACGAGCCGGCCCGAACCGCGCCCGGCCGCGTGCCGCGCCTCGGTCAGCACCAGCCGGGCGTGCGTCTCCCACCAGGTGCGCCGCTGCCCCGCGAACAGCCGGACCGCGACGGCGGCGCGGGCGATCGCCGTCTGCGGGTCCCCGGCCAGGCGGGCGGCCCGCGCGGCGACCAGGAGCAGCTCCGCCTTGCGGGTGGACTGCCCGCCGATGCCGTCGAGCCGGCCGATGGCCGCGTCCGCCTCGGCCAGCGCCTCGGGTGCCAGCCCGGCCGCCATCAGCACCTCGCACCGCCGGATGACCAGCATGAACGTCGGGGTGCCGAGCCGGGCGTAGCGCTCCTCGGCCTCGTCCAGCAGCCGCAGTGCCGCCGGCACGTCCCCGGAACGGAACGCGGCCAGCCCGCGGCTCTCCACGGCGTCCGCCTTGTCGTGCTCCTGGCCGGTGGTCTCCCACAGCGCCTCGGCCGCGGTGAAGTCCGCCTCGGCCCGCTCCACCGCGCCGAGCGCCAGGTGCACCGTCGCCCGCAGGGTCAGCGCCCGCGCCGTCCAGATCACGTCCCGCGCCTGCCGCAGCACGGGCACGGCCCGGCGCACGTCCTCCAGCGCCTCACGGTGGTGCCCGAGCACCCACCACACGTACGCCCGCCGGAACAGCACCCGCGCCCGGGTGTGCCCGGTGCCCCGCGCCACCCCGCGCTCGAACGCGGCCAGCCCGTCCCGGGTGCGCCCGGCGTGCACCAGGGCCACGCCCAGGGTGGCCAGCACGTCCGCCTCCCGGTCGGCCGAGCCGGCGCGCGCGGCGCACGCCCGGGCCCGCCGCAGGTGGCCGATGGCGAGCCGCAGATCGCCGAAGTCCCGCTGCCAGATGCCGATCACCTGATGGGCGACGGACGCCTCCAGCGGGCCCGGACCGGTGTCCAGCAGCGCCCGCGCCCTCGCCAGGGCCCCGCCCGGGTCGGCGAACACCAGGGGCAGCAGCTCCGCAACCGACTCGCTTCCCGCCGTCACTCCTCGGATGGTAGTGGCCGCAGGCCCGCGCCCCACAGGGCGGCGGTGTATCAAGAAGGCGCACGGCGGCTCCAGTCGAAGAGAATCGACGACCGCTCCGCGGCACCGACCGGCGCCGTCGCCCCCGAGAGGACCCGCATGGCACCTCAGCGCTTCCACGAGCAGTTCGACCAGATCCAGCGCTCGATGCCGGACGTCCCGCTGGCGATGGGCCCGGACGACTCGGCGGAGTTCATGTACGAGAAGGGCGTCGTCCTCGTGCGCGACGGCGAGGAGGCCCGGGTCGTCGAGGACGCCGTGCGGGCCCATTTCACGGCGGCACCCGATCTCGACCAGGAGCAGGTGCGCCGGGCGGGCCCGCCCGGCAACCGCAGCGGCATCACCCGGATCCGCGTCGGTGACCCGGGCGAGGGCGGCCGGGACGCCGACCGCACGGTCGCCCACGCCCTGCGCTCGGTGCGGGAACACGAGTCCCGGGCGGGACGCCGGATGGCCGCCCGCAACCACGTGGTGCACATCGCGGTCAACGCCTGCCCCGGCGACGAGCCGGTCCCCGCCCCGCTCAGCGAGCCGCCCAACCCGGCCGCCGCGGACACCCCCTACGACCCGGCCACCGCCGTCGGCGTCCTCGTCGTCGACACCGGCCTCATGCACGACCACCGCTCCTGCGGCCTGCTCGCGCACACCGTCGGCGACGCGCAGGTGCGCGAGCGCGACGACCGGGGGATCCTCCAGCAGTACGTCGGGCACGGCACGTTCATCGCCGGGCTCGTCGCCGCCGTCGCGCCCAACACCGACATCACCGTCCGCGGCAGCCTCAACGACGCCGGCGCCGTGCTGGAGTCGGAGTTCGGCGACAAGCTCTTCGAGGCCGTCGACGCGAGCGGCTGGCCCGACATCCTCAGTCTGTCCGCGGGCACCTCCAACGGCCGCACCGACGGCCTGCTCGGCGTCGAGAACTTCATGCGGGAACTGCGCGAACAGCGCACCCTGCTGGTCGCCGCCGCCGGTAACAACGGCAGCGGCAACCCCTTCTGGCCCGCCGCCTACGCCGGCCTGCCCGGCTGGGAGGACTCCGTGCTGTCGGTCGGCGCCCTGCGCAGCGACGGCGAGTGCGGCGCCTGCTTCACCAACCACGGCCCCTGGGTGAAGGTCTACGCCCCCGGCGAGCGCCTCACCGCCCCCCTCACCGGCTTCGACTCGCCCGTTCCGTACGTGTACCAGCACTCCACGTACGACGCGTGCCGCTACGGCTCCGGATACGGCTGCACCTGTCAGAGCCCCAGCCACAGCGGGGTCCTGAGCGACGAGGGCGGCGCGGCCAAGCCGGACCAGGTGATGTTCGAGGGGTACGCGCAGTGGAGCGGCACCTCCTTCGCCACCCCCGTCACCGCCGGACTCGTCGCCGCCCGCATGACCGCGCACAAGGAGCGCGACCCGCGTGCCGCCCGACGGGACCTGCTGGCCTCCGAGGCGGGTTCGGCGCGGGTGCGCGGGGCGGCCGTGCCGGCCCTGCGTCCGCCGACCTGGCGCCCGGTCCCGGTCGCGCACCCGGCCCCGGCTCCGTGAGGACCGGAACAGCCCCCTCCACGGCGTACGATGACGTGCCGTACTCGAGGGGTGGGGCTGCCGTGGACCGTACTGATGCCGGCGCGCTCGTCCAGGCCGCGGCCGACGGTGACGCGGCTGCCTGGAAGGCGCTCGTGGAAGGGCTCGGCCCCCTGGTCTGGTCCGTCGCACGGGCCCACCGGCTCTCCGACGCCGATGCCCACGAGGTCTTCCAGACCACCTGGTTCCGCTTCGCCCAGCACCTCGGGCGGATCCGTGAACCCGGCAAGGCGGGCGCCTGGCTGGCCAGCACCGCGCGCCACGAGTGCCTCAAGGTGATCAAGAGCGCGCAGCGGCTGACCCTGACCGACGATCCGGGCCTGCTGGACCGGCCCAGCGAGGACGGTACGCCGGAGCAGTCGCTGCTCGACGCCGAGGAGGCCGCCGCGCAGAGCGAGCGCGTGCGCAGCCTGTGGCAGGAGTTCGAGCAACTGGGCGAGCGGTGCAGGCAGTTGCTGCGCGTGCTGATGGCCACGCCGCCGCCGAGCTACCAGGACGTGTCCGCCGCGCTCGGGATCGCGGTCGGCAGCATCGGACCACTGCGCCAGCGCTGCCTGCGGCGCCTGCGGGCCCGGCTCGAGGCACGGGGGGCGGTATGAGCGGCATGCGGGACGACGACCTCTTCGGCGAAGAGGACTTCGACGACCGGGAGTTCGACGACGCGCTGCTGGAGGAGGAGCTGCGGCAGGCCGCCGCCGTCCTCGACCCCGTGCCGTCGGAGCTGCAGCAGATCGCCCTGGACGCCTACGCGTTGCACGACCTCGGCGCGCGGGTGGCCGAGCTGACCTTCGACTCGCTGGTCGACGCCCTCCCCGTGCGGGGCGTCACCGACGCGCCCCGGATGCTGACCTTCCAGGCGGGCGAGGTGACCGTCGACGTCGAGGTCGGCGCGCACGGCCTGATGGGGCAGGTGTTGCCGCCGCAGCCGGCGCGGGTCGAGGTCCTGGGCGGCCCGCGGCCGGGCACCCCGCTGACCGCCGACGACCTCGGACGCTTCTCGGGCGACCTGCCGCCGTCCGGCCCCTTCGCCCTGCGGTTGCGGACGGGCGGGGACGTGGTGGTGACCGAGTGGCTGCGGGCCTGACGGGCGCGCCTCCCGGCCTGCGTCGGGCGTGCCTCAGCCGGTGGCGGCCGGGCCGGACACGGCGTCGGTGAGGCGGGCCAGCGCGCCCGCGAGCCGTTCCAGTCCGGGTCCGGCGGGGCCGCCCGGCTCGCTCATGTAGGTGTCGCGGCGGATCTCCACCATCAGCGCGCTCACCTCGGGCCGGGTCCCGTGGAACTCGAGGGGCACGTAGGTGCCGCTGAACGGGGTGTCGAGCCCGGTCTCCCCGAACGCCCGCCGCGCGGCGTCCAGGAGCGCCGCCGGGGTGTGGAAGGGGTCGGTGCCCAGGCAGACGGGCGGGCGGGGCCCGTCCCCGTGCAGCTCGTAGGGCAGCCGCCGGCTCGGGTACGAGTGCACGTCGATGATCACGGCCCGGCCGCAGGCCGCCAGCCGGTCCGCCACGGCCCGGGTCATGGCCCGCGCGTACGGCAGGAAGTACCGCTCGACCAGCGGCCCGGTCTCGGCGTCCGTGGGCCGCAGCACCTCCCCGTGCGTGGTGCGCGTGTACACCGCGCCCATGCCGACGGCCAGCATCTCCTCCCGCTCGTCGGGGAACCGCTCCGGGTCGACGACCAGGCGCGACAGGCGGTTGACGAACCGCCACGGAGTGACACCGGCCAGTCCGGCCGCCGTCTCGGCGATCCGGTCCGTGTGCGCGTCCGTGATGTGGTCCAGCTCGCGCGCCAGCTCCTCGTCGCCGAGCGCGATACCGGCCCGGACGGCGGCCGGGACGGCGCGGGCGGCGTGCGGCACATGGAGGATCACGGGGGAGGCGGCGGCCCCCGGCAGCAGTGCGAAGGGCGGCGGGGCGTCGGTCACGGTGCGGCTCCCAGGGCGTTGTCCGTCGTGCGGCGTCGCCCGTCGTGCCGGGCACGGTCGAGCAAGGGCTCCGCCCCGGCCGGGCGGTGCGCGGCCGGGGCGGAGGGGGTGGACCGGTCGGTCCGGGGCGTCAGCTCAGGGACGCCAGAACCTCGTTCCACGTGGTGGACGGGCGCATGGCCTCGGCGGCCTTCGCCGGGTCGGGCTGGTAGTAGCCGCCGATCTCGACGGGCTTGCCCTGGGCGGATACCAGCTCGTCGATGATCTTCTGCTCGTTCTCGGCGAGCGTCTCGGCCAGCGGCGCGAACGCCTTCGCCAGGTCGGCGTCCTCGGTCTGCCGCGCCAGCTCCTGCGCCCAGTACAGGGACAGGTAGAAGTGGCTGCCGCGGTTGTCGATGCCGCCGACGCGACGGGTCGGGGACTTGTCCTCGTTGAGGAAGGTCGCCGTGGCGCGGTCCAGGGTGTCGGCCAGCACCTGGGCGCGGGCGTTGCCCGTCACCTTGGCGTACTGCTCGAAGGAGGGCACGAGGGCGAAGAACTCGCCGAGGGAGTCCCAGCGCAGGTAGTTCTCCTTGACCAGCTGCTGCACGTGCTTCGGGGCGGAGCCGCCCGCGCCCGTTTCGAACAGGCCGCCGCCCGCCATCAGCGGGACGACCGACAGCATCTTGGCGCTGGTGCCCAGCTCCAGGATCGGGAAGAGGTCGGTCAGGTAGTCGCGCAGCACGTTGCCGGTGACGGAGATGGTGTTCTCACCGCGGCGGATGCGCTCCACCGACAGCTTCGTCGCGTCGACCGGGGACAGGATGCGGATGTCCAGGCCCTCGGTGTCGTGCTCCGCCAGGTAGGTGTTGACCTTGGCGATCAGGTTGGCGTCGTGGGCGCGGGTCTCGTCCAGCCAGAACACCGCCGGGTCACCGGTGGCGCGGGCGCGGGTGACGGCCAGCTTCACCCAGTCCTTGATCGGCGCGTCCTTGGTCTGGCAGGCGCGGAAGATGTCGCCGGCAGAGACGGCCTGCTCGATGAGCGCGGTGCCGTCGGCGTCGACCAGGCGGACCGTGCCGGTGACCGGGATCTCGAAGGTCTTGTCGTGGCTGCCGTACTCCTCGGCCTTCTGCGCCATGAGGCCGACGTTCGGGACCGTGCCCATGGTGGACGGGTCGAAGGCGCCGTTGGCGCGGCAGTCGTCGATCACGGCCTGGTAGACGCCCGCGTAGGAGGAGTCGGGGATGACCGCGAGGGCGTCGTGCTCCTGGCCGTCCGGGCCCCACATGTGGCCGGAGGTGCGGATCATGGCGGGCATGGACGCGTCGATGATGACGTCCGAGGGCACGTGCAGGTTGGTGATGCCCTTGTCGGAGTCGACCATCGCCAGCTCCGGGCCCTCGGCGAGCTCGGCGTCGAAGGAGGCCTTGATCTCGGCGCCCTCCGGCAGGGCCTCCAGGCCCTTGTAGATGCCGCCCAGGCCGTCGTTGGGGCTCAGGCCGGCCGCGGCCAGCTTCTCGCCGTACTGCGCGAAGGTCTTCGGGAAGAAGGCGCGCACCACGTGGCCGAAGACGATGGGGTCGGAGACCTTCATCATCGTGGCCTTCAGGTGCACCGAGTACAGGATGCCCTCGGCCTTGGCGCGGGCGACCTGCGCGGTCAGGAACTCGCGCAGGGCGGCGACGCGCATCACGGAGGCGTCGACGACCTCGCCGGCCAGGACGGGGACGGACTCGCGCAGCACCGTGGTGGAGCCGTCGTCGCCGACGAGCTCGATGCGCAGCGTGCCGTCCTCGGCGATCACCACGGACTTCTCGGTGGAGCGGAAGTCGTTCTCGCCCATGGTCGCCACGTTGGTCTTGGACTCGGAGGTCCAGGCGCCCATGCGGTGCGGGTGGGACTTGGCGTAGTTCTTGACCGAGGCGGGGGCGCGGCGGTCCGAGTTGCCCTCACGCAGGACCGGGTTCACGGCGGAACCCTTGACCTTGTCGTAGCGGGCGCGGATCTCGCGCTCCTCGTCGCTCTTGGGGTCGTCCGGGTAGTCCGGCAGCGCGTAGCCCTGGCCCTGCAGCTCGGCGATCGCGGCCTTGAGCTGCGGGATGGACGCCGAGATGTTCGGCAGCTTGATGATGTTGGCGGCGGGCGTCTTGGCCAGCTCGCCCAGCTCCGCCAGGGCGTCCGGGATGCGCTGGTCCTCGGCCAGGTACTCCGGGAACACGGCGATGATGCGCCCGGCCAGCGAGATGTCGCGGGTCTCCACCGGGACACCCGCCTGCGAGGCGTACGCCCGGACCACCGGCAGGAAGGAATACGTCGCCAGGGCGGGGGCCTCGTCAGTGTGCGTATAGATGATGGTCGAGTCAGTCACCGGGTGCTCCGCTCCACGTCTGCAACATTGCTCGACATCAAGATATCTCGTGATCGACCCGGTCTCGACAGGGGTCCACGCCCACTTTCGCGCCATCCGCTCCGCCACCCGAGAAGACCCAGGTCGGCGCGGGGCCGGGCGCACCGTCCCGCGGAGGGGGATCCGGGCCGGTGCGCTGCCCCCGGCCCCTCGCCCATCCCCCCCGGGTCCGGCGCGGTGACGGTGGGTTACCGGACGGCCGCGGACCACGTCCGCGGCCGTCGGGGACCCGGCCGCCGCGAGGCCGTGACCGGGCTCAGTCGAAGCCGGCGATCGGCAGGGCGCCCGGCTCCATCTCGCCGGTGCGCTGCTGGGGGATGACCACCGCGCCCTGCTGGAGCGCCACGGTCCGGGCCGGGGCGGGGATGCGGATGCCCTCCGCGCGGTAGCGCCGGTGCAGCCGCTTGATGAACTCGTGCTTGATCCGGTACTGGTCGCTGAACTCGCCCACGCCCAGGATCACCGTGAAGCCGATGCGGGAGTCGCCGAAGGTGTGGAACCGGATGATCGGCTCGTGGTCCGGCACGGCCCCCTCGACCTCCGCCATGGTCTCGGCGACGACCTCGTTCGTCACCCGCTCCACGTGCTCCAGGTCACTGTCGTAGGCGACCCCGACCTGGACCAGGATGGTCAGCTGCTCCTCGGGGCGCATGAAGTTCGTCATGTTCGCCTTGGCGAGCTGGCCGTTGGGGATCACGACGAGGTTGTTGGACAGGTTCCGGACGGTGGTCTGCCGCCAGTTGATGTCCTCGACGTAGCCTTCCTCGCCGCTGCTGAGCCGGATGTAGTCGCCGGGCTGGACCGTCCTGGAGGCGAGGATGTGGATGCCCGCGAACAGGTTGGCCAGGGTGTCCTGCAGGGCCAGCGCCACCGCGAGCCCGCCGACGCCGAGGGCGGTGAGCAGGGGCGCTATGGAGATGCCCAGGGTCTGGAGCACCACCAGGAAGCCGATCGCCAGGACCAGGATCCGGGTGATGTTCACGAAGATCGTGGCGGAACCCGCGACCCCGGAACGGGACTGGGTGACCGAGCGCACCAGCCCGGTCACCACCCGGGCCGCCGACACCGTCGCGACGAAGATCAGCAGCACGGTGAGCACCTGGTTGACGGTGTGCTGCACCGCCCGCGTCAGCGGAAGCACCGCCGCCGCGCCCGCCACGCCGCCGACCACCGCGGCCCACGGCACCACGGCCCGCAGCGCGTGCACGATGACGTCGTCGCCGCTCCAGCGGGTCCGGTCCGCGTGCCCGCCCAGCCAGCGCAGCAGCACCCGCAGCGCGAACGCCGCCAGCAGGCCCGAGGCGAGGGCGATGCCTCCGAACAGCAGATCGTCCAGGGTGAGGGTCCGGTTCACCGGTCACCTCCGGGGACGCGAAGCGCCGCGAACGCCGTCCGCGGCGGTCGGATGTGAAGTGTCGTCACGTCGTCACCTGCTCGTTCTGCGTGATGTCCGATGGTGTCCGACCACCCGGGCCGGCGGTCGGCACGGTCGTTCATCCTGCCGCATCCCGCACGGGGGTCCGTACCGCGGGCGGGGGTGAGCGGAGGGTGAGTCGAGGCACATGACGCTCCGTCACGTACGCCGGATGCGCCGGGTCAGATCACCTTCGTCCGCACCAGCGCCGCCAGCGTCAGCGCCCCGGGCGCCAGCGGCAGCCACACGGTGACGACCCGGAACGCCAGCACCACGGCCGTGGCCACCGCGGCCGGGCCGCCCGCCGCCACCAGGGCGACGACCAGCGCCGCCTCCACCGACCCGATCCCGCCCGGGGTCGGCACCAGCGCCACCGCGACCGTCGCCGCCAGATAGGCCACCGCCATGTGGCCCGCCGGCACGTCCAGCCCCAACGCCCGCCCCACCAGCACCAGTACGGACGCCTGCAGCGCCGGGAACGCCAGCGCGCCGCCCCACAGCGCCAGCACCCGCGCCGGGCGGGTGTGCACCCTGCGCGCCTCACCGAGCGCCGTGCGCAGGAAGGACACCAGTGCCGCACGCAGCCGCCGCACCAGGACGAGGACCAGCACGGCGATCACCAGCACCGCGCCCGCCCCAACCAGCAGCGGCCCGAACGCCGTCTCCGGCACCAGCGCGCCCGGCCGCAACGCGCCGGGGAACGCCAGGAGCAGGGCGCCCAGCAGGGCCACCCGGCCGACGCTCTCCGCCAGCAGGTACAGCGCGAGGGCGGCCGAGGAACGGGCCAGCGGCAGCCCGCACACCGTCATGAAACGCAGGTTGACGGCGCTCGCGCCCAGCCCGGTCGGCAGCATGTGGTTGGCGGCGCCGGCCGCGAACTGCGTGGCCAGCAGACGCCGTCGGGGCAGTCGCTCGACGACCGCGCCCTGCCGGGTGCAGGAGGCGGCGACCCAGGTCAGACAGGTCGTCCCGGCCGCGGCCAGCAGCCACGGCCACTCGGCGGTGCGCAGGTGCGCGAAACCCTCGGCGAGCACCGAGCGGTGGCGCACCGCGACCACGGTGACCAGCAGGAGCGGCAGCAGGCACAGGAGTTGCCGCACGCGGCGGGCCGGGACGCGACGGGGGAGCCGGGCCGGCCGGACGTCGGGGAGGTGAACCGCTGTCACATCGCACGAGGCTTCCCACCCCCCGCCAACGGCGGGTTGCGGGAGCGGAGCCTGCGGATGGCGCGCGGGAAGCGGCTGCGTGGGAAGCGTCATCGGGACCTTTGCGCGGTGGGTCGGGGAAGAGGGGGATCGGGCTGATTGTGCGGGATGTCGGGGCTGTTGCGCGAGCTCCTTGACCTCAACGCCCCTTGAGGTTCTACGTTCCCATCCATGAGCATGGAGACCACGGCGTGGACGCAGCTGTACAGCGTCATGAACGCCCAGCAGGAGCGCCGCCCCTTCGCCCTGGCGACGCTGCGCCGCGTCGGCGCCTTCGCCCGTCCGCACCGTCGCCGGATCGTCCTGTTCGTCCTGCTGGGCGTCGGCACCGCGCTGCTCGCGGTGGCCACGCCCGTGCTGGCCGGCAGTGTCGTCGACACCATCGTGTCGGACGGCGACGAGGCGGCCGTCGTGCGTCTGGCCCTGCTCATCGCGGTGATCGCCGTCGCCGAGGCGGTGCTGGGCGTCCTCGGGCGCAGGCTCTCGGCGACGCTCGGCGAGCACCTCATCCTGGATCTGCGCACGGCCGTCTTCGACCACGTGCAGCGCATGCCGGTGGCGTTCTTCACGCGCACTCGTACGGGCGCCCTGGTCTCCCGACTCAACAACGACGTCATCGGCGCCCAGCGCGCGTTCAGCAACACCCTGTCCGGAGTGGTCAGCAACCTCGTCACCCTCCTGCTCACCCTGGCGGTGATGCTGACCCTCTCCTGGCAGATCACCCTGCTCGCGCTGGTGCTGCTGCCGGTGTTCGTGCTCCCGGCACGCCGCATGGGCAGCCGTATGGCCCGGATGCAGCGCGAGGCGGCCACCCTGAACGCGGCGATGGGAACCCGTATGACCGAGCGGTTCTCGGCCCCCGGCGCCACCCTGGTCAAGCTCTTCGGGCGGCCCGAGGAGGAGTCCCGGGAGTTCGCCGAGCGTGCCCGCCTGGTGGCGGACGTCGGGGTGCGCACGGCCACGGCCCAGGCGGCGTTCATCACCGCCCTGACCCTCGTCTCCGCCCTCGCCCTGGCCCTGGTCTACGGCCTCGGCGGCTACCTGGCCCTGCGCGGCACCCTGGAGCCCGGTGCGGTCGTGTCGCTGGCGCTGCTGCTGACGCGGCTGTACGCACCGCTGACCGCGCTCGCCGGGGCCCGGGTCGAGGTGATGAGCGCCCTGGTCAGTTTCGAGCGGGTCTTCGAGGTGCTCGATCTGAAGCCGCTCATCGAGGACCGGCCCGGCGCCCGTCCGGTGCCCGAGGGGCCCGTGGCGGTCGAGTTCGACGACGTGCGCTTCGGCTACCCGGCCGCTGGCAAGGTCTCCCTGGCCTCCCTCGAGGAGGTCGCCTCGCTGGACGACCGGGGCGGCGAACAGGTGCTGCACGGCGTCTCGTTCCGCGCGGAACCCGGCCACACCGTGGCGCTCGTGGGGTCATCGGGCGCCGGCAAGTCCACCATCGCCCAGCTGCTACCGCGCCTGTACGACGCCGACGGGGGAGCCGTACGCGTCGGCGGCGTCGACGTCCGCGACCTGTCGGCGCGGTCCCTGCGCGAGACCGTCGGCATGGTCACCCAGGACGGGCACCTCTTCCACGACACCGTCCGCGCCAACCTCCTGATGGCCCGGCCGGGGGCCGGCGAGGACGAGCTGTGGGACGCCCTGCGCCGGGCCCGCCTGGAGGAACTCGTGCGGTCCCTGCCCGACGGACTGGACACCGTCGTGGGCGAGCGCGGGTACCGTCTGTCCGGCGGGGAGCGGCAGCGCATGACCATCGCCCGATTGCTGCTGGCCCGCCAGCGCGTCGTCATCCTGGACGAGGCCACCGCCCACCTCGACAACACCTCCGAGGCCGCCGTGCAGGAGGCCCTCGCCGAGGCCCTCACCGACCGTACGGCGGTCGTGATCGCCCACCGCCTGTCCACGGTCCGCTCCGCCGACCGGATCCTGGTGGTCGAGGCCGGGCGGATCGTGGAGCAGGGCACCCACGAGGAACTGCTCGCCGCGCACGGGCGGTACGCCGAGCTGTACCGCACCCAGTTCGAGGACGCGCGCCCCACCTCGGAGCAGAACCCGGAACAGCCCGCCGTCGCGTAGGGCCGTGGACACCCCGCCGCGCCCCCGCGTGCCGGGCCGCGCCCGAGCGCCTCCCGACACCTCACTTCCGATTTCCGCTGGTGGGCGTCATGATGGGACGACTCGGCATCGGGGCCGCCTGCACCGGACGCACGGCCGTCGGCCACCTCACCGGCACGGAGGCGAGAAGGAGCGGCGCCATGAGCGCGGACGGCGACAAGCCGGGGACCATCGACGTCCTCGTGGTCGACGACGACTTCATGGTGGCCCGCGTCCACCGCCGGTACGTCGAACGCGTCGAGCCGTTCCGCGTCGTCGGCGAGGCCCACAGCGGCGGCCAGGCCATCGAGGCCGTCGGGGCGCTGCGTCCCGACCTCGTCCTGCTCGATCTGTACCTGCCCGACCTGTTCGGTCTCGACGTCATCCCCCGGCTGCGCACCGCCGGGCACGACTGCGACGTCATGGTCATCAGCGCGGCGCAGGAGGCCGAGACGGTGCGCGGCGCGGTGCGCCGGGGAGTGGTGGACTACCTGCTGAAGCCCTTCGGGTTCGCGGACCTGCGGTCCCGCCTGGAGCGCTACGCCGCCCAGCGGGGCCGGCTGCTGAGCACGGTCGTCCGGGGCCAGGCGGACGTGGACCGCGTCCTGGCCGGCGCGTTCGCGCCGGCTCCGGCCCCCACGCTGCCCAAGGGCATGAGCGTGGAGACCGCCGGTCTGGTGGAGCGCGCCCTGCGCGACGCGGACGGCACCCTGTCCGCCACCGAGTGCGCCGCCCTCACCGGTCTCTCCCGCGTGAGCGCCCGCCGCTACCTGGAGTACTTCCACAGCACCGCGAGCGCGGACGTGACGTTGCGCTACGGAGCCGCCGGGCGGCCCGAACGCCGGTACGCCTGGCGGGCCTGAGCAGCGGGGACCGTCCGGCCGGGCGGATCAGGGGCGGTCGGTGAGGTAGCCGCCCATGGAGGTGAAGTACTCGGTCGCGGGCAGTTCCCGGCCGTCCGCGGTGCGCACCCGGGTGAGGGCCAGGCCGTGGTTGCGCCCGGTGCGGGCGTCGGCCCCGGCGACGATCACCACGCCCTCGCCCTCGCGGTAGAAGATGCGGCCGGGGGTGCCGCCGTAGCGGCCCTCGGACACGAACGAGGCCAGGACGTCCAGGCGCCGGCCCTTGTGGAAGGTGTAGGCGCTCGGGTACGGCTCGGACTGGGCGCGCACCAGACGCTCCAGGTCCTCCGCGGGCCAGGACCAGTCGATGCGGCTGTCCTCGTCGGAGCGCTTGTGGAAGAAGGACGCCTGCGTGCGGTCCTGCGGGGTGAACTCCGTGCGCCCGGAGGCGATCAGGGCGAGGGCGCCGATGGTGACCGGGGCGATGAGCTCGACCGTCTTGTGGAACAGGTCGGTCGCCGTGTCCGCCGGCCCGACGGGCACCGCTTCCTGCCGGACGATGTCACCGGCGTCCAGTTCGTCGTTCATCATGTGCGCCGTGACGCCCACCTCGGACTCGCCGTTGATCAGGGCCCAGATCAGGGGCGAGAAGCCGGCGTACTTCGGCAGCAGCGAGTCGTGCACGTTCAGTGTGCCGTGGCGCGGCAGGGCGAAGATGCGCGGCGGGATCCACGTACGCCAGTTGTTGGCCACGATGATGTCCGGATCGGCCGCCTGCAGGCGTGCGAACAGCTCCTCGTCGTCGGGGCGGTTGCGGATGAGCACCGGGACGCCGTGCTCCTCGGCGAGGTCGGCGACGGAGTCGCTCCAGATCTTCTCGTAGGCGTGCTCGCTCTTGGGGTGGGTGACGACCAGCACGACGTCGTGCTCGGACTCCAGGAGGGCTCGGAGGGTGCGGTGGCCCCAGGTCTGGTAACCGAACATGACGACCCGCATGGGGTTCCTCCTCAGGGGCAGGGCGATGGCCGAGGCAAGTAAAGCAAGGCTTGCCTTAGTTCACAACGGGGCGTCCAGTGCCGGGAGTTGGCGAGCCGTCAGGTGGCGGGCTGTCTGTTTTGCCCTGTCGACACGTCCTGACGGTTTAGCTTAGGCTCACCTAAGTTTCATCGGGGGTGCCGTTCCACCGGCATGCCCGTCTCCCCGTTCCCTCCCCACCCGACACGCGGCCGCCCCGCACGATGGGAGTGACATGTCGCAGGTTCCTCCTGATGACGCACCACCGGTCCACGACCTCATCGGAATCGGCTTCGGGCCGTCCAACGTGGCCATGGCCATCGCGCTCCGCGAGCACAACGCACACGCCGGCGGGCAGGAGGCGGTCACCGCTCACTTCTTCGAGCAGCAACCCCGCTTCGGCTGGCACCGCGGCATGCTCATCGACGACGCCACCATGCAGGTCTCCTTCCTCAAGGACCTGGTGACGCTGCGCAACCCGGCCAGCGAGTACAGCTTCCTGTGCTACCTGCAGAGCCGGGGCCGGCTGATCGACTTCATCAACCACAAGAACCTGTTCCCGCTGCGCGTGGAGTTCCACGACTACTTCGAGTGGGCGGCGTCCCGGGTCGACGACATGGTCTCCTACGGCCACGAGGTCGTCGGGGTCGCGCCCGTCGGCCGTGACGGTGTCGTGGAGCACCTGGAGGTGACCGTCCGCTCCGGCGGCGGCCTGGAGATCCACCGGGCCCGCAATCTCGTCATCGGCACCGGGCTGCGCCCCCTGCTGCCGGACGGCGTCGAGCGCGGCGACCGCGTCTGGCACAACTCCGAACTGCTGGCCAAGGTCGACGGGCTGGAGGGCACCTCGCCCGCACGCTTCGTCGTCGTGGGCGCCGGGCAGAGCGCCGCCGAGAACGTCGCCTACCTGCACCGCCGCTTCCCCGGCGCCGAGGTCTGCGCGGTGTTCTCCCGCTACGGCTACAGCCCCGCCGACGACAGCGCCTTCGCCAACCGCATCTTCGACCCGCAGGCGGTCGACGCGTACTTCGCGGCCCCGGAGGACGTCAAACGCCGCCTGATGGACTACCACGGCAACACCAACTACTCCGTGGTGGACATCGACCTCATCGACGACCTCTACCGGCAGTCGTACCAGGAGAAGGTCCTCGGAGCCGAACGGCTGCGCTTCCTCAACGTCTCCCGGCTCACCGGCGTCAAGGAGTCGCCGTCCGGCGTCCGGTGCACGGTGCAGTCCCTGGTCACCGGAGAGGAGACCGACCTGGACGCGGACGTCGTGGTCCTGGCCACCGGCTACGCCCCGGCCGACCCCACCGGCCTCCTCGGCGAGGTCGCCGACCGCTGCCTGCGCGACGACGAGGGCCGGGTCCGCGTCGAGCGGGACTACCGCATCGCCACCGATCCCGCCCTGCGGTGCGGCATCTACCTGCAGGGCGGCACGGAGCACACGCACGGCATCACCTCCTCCCTGCTGTCCAACACGGCCGTCAGAGTGGGCGAGATCCTCGACTCCCTCCTGGGCCACGGACCCGGATCCGAAGCCGGCCGGAGGCGGACCCTCACCGACGGCACGGGCAGCACGACCCGCTGACGACAGGCGGGGACGCACCACCCCGCCCAAGCGACTAAGGCTTGCCTCACTTCCGCACGCTATGGTTCTGCCTGCCCTTGAGCCGAGGGTGCGGCGTACCGGCACGAGAGCAAAGGGACGTTGATGCTCCTGCACCGAACGAAGGCCGGGAGGCGCCGGCGAGGGCCGTCGCCGCTGCCGTACGCGGTCGCCGGACCCGCCGACCCGGTCGGGCAGGAGTGAGCGCCACCGCCACGCGCGTCGCCCCGGCGGCGCTGCGCACGACGACCGGCCGGGAAGCCGGCCGCTGGGTCGCCGCACACTGCCGCGAGACGCCCTGGCTGACCGCCGCGACCGTGCTCACCACCGTCACGGGTGCGGCGCTGCAGATCCTGCCGGTGCTCCTGCTCGGACGCGTGGTCGACGGGGTCGTCGCCGGCGAGGACCGGTCCGTCCTCATCACCGTGGGGCTCCTGATCGGCGCCGCCGCACTGCTCGGCGCGGTGGTCACCGCCGTGTCGACCTACCTCATCGGCCGGCTGGGCGCCGACCTGCTCGCGCGCCTGCGCGAGGGCGCCGTCCGCGCCGTCCTCGGCATGCCCAGCGCACGCGTCGAGCAGGTCGGCCGGGGCGATGTGCTCTCCCGCGTCGGTGACGACGTGGCCGTCATCTCCAGGGGGATCCGCACCGCCGTCCCCACGGTGTTCTCGGCGGGTGTGCTGGTGGTCATCGCCACCCTCGGCATGTTCGGGCTGGACTGGCGCCTCGGCCTGGCCGGCGCGGGCGCCCTTCCCGCCTACGCGCTCGCCCTGCGCTGGTACCTGCCCCGGTCCGCGCCCCTGTACCGGCGGCAGAGGACGGCCCAGGCCGACCGCGCCCAGGCGTTCATCAGCGGCCTGAACGGCATCGACACCGTCCGGGCGTACCGCCTGGAAGGGGCCTTCCGGCAGAAGGTCACCGACGAGTCGTGGCGGGTGCGCGACCTCGGCGTCGAGGTCTTCCGGTTCTTCGGCCGGTTCGTCGGCCGCGAGAACCGCGCCGAGTTCATCGGGCTGGTCCTGATCCTCCTGGTCGGGTACGCCCTGCTGGAGGCGGGCGCCGCCTCCCTGGGCGAGGTGGCGGCGGCTCCTCTGCTGTTCCACCGGCTGTTCACGCCGCTCGGCGCCATCATGTTCACCTTCGACGAGGCGCAGAAGTCGGGCGCCAGTCTGACCCGCCTGGTCGGGGTGCTCGGGGAGTCGTCCGGGGAGCGGCTGGTCGGCGACGCGTCCGTCCCCGTCGCGGAGGCCGGGGCGTACGCGGTGACGGTGCGGGGGCTGACGTTCCGCTACCCGGGCTCCGCCGAACCGGTGCTGCGGGACGTGGACCTGTCCATTCCCGCCGGGACGTCGCTCGCGCTGGTGGGCGCGACCGGTGCCGGCAAGACGACCCTGGCCGCGCTGATCGCCGGCATCGGCACCCCGCAGGCCGGCACGGTCCGCATCGGCACCACGGACCTCGCCGACCTGGACGAGGCCGGGGCGCGGGCCCTGGTGAGCATCCTCACCCAGGAGACCCACGTCTTCTCCGGCCCGCTCGCCGACGACCTGCGCCTGTCCGCGCCCGGCGCCGGCGACGATGAACTGCGCGACGCCCTGCGCACCGTGGGGGCCGGCGAGTGGGCCGACGCCCTGCCCGAGGGGCTGTACACGCCGGTCGGCGAGGGCGGTGAGCGGCTGGACGGCACGAAGGTCGCCCAGATCGCCCTGGCCCGGCTGGTGCTGGGCCGGGCCCCGGTGGTGGTGCTCGACGAGTCGACCGCGGAGGCCGGCAGCGAGGGCGCCGCCGAGCTGGAACGGGCCGTGCGGGCCGCGTGCCAGGGCCGGACCACGCTGTTCGTGGCGCACCGGCTCTCCCAGGCCATGGCCGCCGGCCGGATCGCCGTGCTGGACGCGGGACGGGTCGTGGAGCAGGGCACGCACGAGGAACTGGTGGCTCGGGGCGGCCGGTACGCACGGCTGTGGCGGGCCTGGAGAGAGGGTAGTCACGCATGATGCAATCGGGCGCTCGCCTCGTACGTCTTTCCTCCCCGCACCTGGCCGGCGTCCGCCGCCGGATCGGCCACTACCCGGACCGGACCATCGCCGAGGCCTGCGCGATCTCCCTGGCCTACTGGGCGACCGGCCGCAGTCCGCAGGGCCTCGACCTCACGCCCGGCACCCTCTTCGCCGACGTCCTCGGCTGGGCCGACAACGGCGGCGCCGGGCCCGCGGATTGGGACGTCACCGCCGACGGCCTCGGCATCACCCTTCCCGACGGCGTCGACCCCGCCGACGCCCAGCTCGCCCTGGACGACCTGGCCGACTTCCCCGACCGTCCCCTGGGATCCGTCGGCCCGTCCAGCGTGGCCGCCCGGCTCGCCACCCTGGCCGAGTGGAACGACAACCGGGCCGACCGGGACCGCCCCGGCGTCGTCGAGATGTTCCGGGCCCAGGCGCTGGCCCGGCCGGACGCGGTCGCCGTCGTCGACGAACACCGCTCACTGACGTACCGTCAGCTGGCGGCCACATCGGCCCAGTTGGCCCACCATCTGCTGGAGCGCGGGCTGCGGCCCGAACAGGTCGTCGGGATCTCCCTGGACCGCTCCGCCGACATGGTGATCGGTCTGCTCGCCGTCCTCCAGGCCGGGTGCGCCTTCGTCCCGCTCGATCCGCAGTGGCCCGCG
Organism: Streptomyces sp. NPDC026246; assembly: GCF_055567995.1. Taxonomy (NCBI): domain Bacteria; kingdom Bacillati; phylum Actinomycetota; class Actinomycetes; order Kitasatosporales; family Streptomycetaceae; genus Streptomyces; species Streptomyces sp. NPDC026246. The sequence goes on from NZ_JBVHPJ010000001.1 coordinate 687,977, forward strand.
GCGCGCCGGGCCGTCGTCGTCGAGGACGCCCGGGTCGCCCTGCAGCTCAACGCCACCGGCGAGCACGACCCGGCCGAACCGGACGCCGTCGCCGTCGACCTCGGCGACTGGCGGTACGACGCGTACCCCGTGGACGGCACCGGCGTCATGGTCCCCGGCGACGCCCTGGCCTACGTGATCTTCACGTCCGGCTCCACCGGGCGCCCCAAGGGCGCGATGATCCGGCACGAGGCCATCAGCGAGCGCCTGCTGTGGCAGGTGAACGAGATCCTGGGCTTCGGCCACGACGACGCCTCCCTGTTCAAGGCGCCGCTGTCGTTCGACATCTCCGTCAACGAGATCTTCCTGCCCCTGGTCTCGGGCGGCCGGCTCGTCGTCCTGCGGCCCGGCGGCGAACGCGACCCGCAGCATCTGCTGGGCGTCATCGCCGCACAGCGCGTCACCTTTACGTACCTGGTGTCGTCCATGCTGGACGTGCTGCTGGAGATGGCCGGCGACTCCGGGAGCCTGGACAGCCTGCGGCACGTGTGGTGCGGCGGCGAGGTCCTCACCCCCGAGCTGTACGAGCGGTTCCGCACCAAGCTCGACATCCCCCTGTACCACGGATACGGCCCGGCGGAGACGACCATCGGCGTCTCCCACGTCGTCTACCGCGGCGCCGCCGAACGCCTGTCGACCTCCATCGGCAAGGCCAACCCCAACACCCAGCTGTACGTCCTGGACGAGGAACTGCGCCCCGTCCCGGTCGGCGTCGGCGGCGAACTGTACGTCGGCGGGTTCCTCCTCGGCCGCGGCTACGTGGGCGCCCCCGGCCTGACGGCCTCCCGGTTCGTCGCCAACCCCTTCGCGGCCGACGGCTCCCGCCTCTACCGCACCGGCGACCTCGCCCGCTACGCCCCGGACGGCTCCCTGGACTTCCTCGGCCGCGCCGACAACCAGATCAAGATCCGTGGCATGCGGCTGGAGATCGAGGACGTCGAGATCGGCCTCGCGGAACACCCCGCCGTCCGGCACACCTGCGTCGTCGCGAAGAAGAACGCCGCGGGCGGCACGTACCTCGTCGGCTACGTCATCCCGGCCGCGGGGAGCGGGGACCTGCGGGCGGAGGACGTCAAGGCCTGGGCCGCCGCGCACATGGTCGAGTACATGGTGCCCGCCCACGTCGTCGTCCTGGAGGAGTTCCCGCTCACCGCCAACGGCAAGCTCGACCGCAACGCCCTGCCCGAGCCCGCCGTCGGCGCGGGCTCTTTCGTGCGGCCCGTCACCGACGACGAACGCGCCGTGTGCGCCGCCGTCGCGGAGGTGCTGCGGCTCGACGAGGCCGGCGTCGACCAGGACTTCTTCCAGCTCGGCGGCGACAGCATCCTCGCCATCTCCCTGCTGAGCGCGTTGCGCGAGCGGGGGCTGCACGTCACGGCACGGCAGATCTTCGCGCACCCCACGGCGGGCGCGCTCGCGGCGGTCGCGAGCCGGGAGGCCGTCCGGACCGTGGACCACGCCGACGTCGCCACGGGCACCGTCGTGGGCTCGCCCATCGTGCGGTGGCTCGGCGAGACCACCGGCGCCGTCGACGGATTCGTCCAGTCGGTCGTGCTGAACGCCCCCGCCGAGCTCACCGCGGACGCCCTCGGCACGCTGCTCACCGCCCTCCTCGACACGCACCCCATGCTGCGCGCCCGCCTGGTGCGCGGCGAGCGCTGGGGCTTCGACATCCCCGACGCCGGCCGGGGCACGGCCCGGTGGCGCGAGAGCGACCTGCCGCTCGACGCCTGCGTCGCCCTCGCCACCGAGGAACTGGACCCCACGGGCGGTGTCATGCTGAGCGCCGTCCTGCGCCGCGCGGCACGCCAACTCGTGCTCGTCGCCCACCACGTGGTGATCGACGGCGTGTCCTGGCGCGTGCTGATGGAGGACCTGGCCACCGCGTGGCACCGGTACGGCTCGAAAGCCCCCGTCGAACTGCCGCCGGAGGGCACCTCGTTCCGGCGCTGGACCCAGCTGCTGGAACGCGCCGCGTTCGACGCCGACAGCTCCTACTACCGCCGTCCCCTGCCGGGGGAGGACCTGCCGCTGGGCCGGCGCCCCCTGGCCGCGACGGACACCGTCGCACGCGAACGCCTGCGCACCGTCTCGGTCGGCCCCGAGGTCACCGCCGCACTGCTGGGCGAGATCCCCGCGAAGTTCCACGCCGGGGTCGACGACGTGCTGCTCACCGCCCTCGCCGTCGCCCTCGCCCGGTGGCGCCGCGACCTCGGCCAGGACCAGACGTTCGCGCACATCGAGCTCGAGGGCCACGGCCGCGAACCGCAGTGCGTCGCCGGCCCGGCCGGGTTCGAGCCGGACCTGTCGCGGACCGTCGGCTGGTTCACCACCCTCTTCCCGGTCACCGTCGATCCCGGCCCCGCGACCGACCTCACCGATCCCGCCTACCTGACCGCCGCGCTCAAGACGGTCAAGGAGGACCTCGCCCGGGTGCCCGACCACGGCGTCTCCTACGGCGCCCTGCGCTACCTCGCCGACGTGGAGTTCGACGTACCCGCGCCGCAGGTCCTGTTCAACTACCTCGGCCGTTTCGCCGCCGGCGCCCCCGGTGACTGGCAACTCGCGGGCGCCACCGGGCACCTGGGCGAGAGGCGCGACCCGGCCATGCGCCTGCCGCGCGCCCTGGAGTTCAACGCGATCGCCGAACCCGCCGCCTCCGGCGCGTACGAACTGGTCACGACCGTCTCCTGGCCCGACGGCATGTTCACCGACGCGGACATCACCGCCCTCGCCGGCCACTTCGCCGCGGCACTGAACGGACTGGCCGCGCTCGAACGGGGCGGGCACACCCCCGGCGACTTCCCCCTGGTGCCGCTCACCCAGGCCGACGTGGACGCCCTGGACGGGCCGGCCCTGCGGGACGTCCTGCCGCTCACCCCGCTCCAGGAGGGCCTGTACTTCCACTCCGTCTTCGACGACGACTCCGCCGGGGCCTACGTGGAGCAGCAACTGCTCACCCTGGACGGCGAGGTGGACGCCGATCGGCTCGCCGCCGCGGCGACCCGGCTGCTCACGCTCTTCCCCAACCTGGCGGCCCGGTTCACGTCCCTGGCCGACGGCCGGGTGGTGTCGGTGCTGGAGGACGGCGTGCCGGCACCCTTCACCACGCTCGACCGCCCCGGCATCACCGACGAGGACATACGCGACCTCGCCGAGCGCGACCGACGGACCGGCTTCGACCTCGCGACCGGCCCGTTGATGCGCTACACCCTGATCCGGGGCGGAGCGGGCCGCACCGTCCTGGTGCAGACCGTCCACCACGTCATCGCCGACGGCTGGTCCGTCCCGCCGATGCTCCGCGCGCTGCTGGCCGAGTACCACGCACCGGGGACGGTGTACCCGGCCGGCGGCTTCACCGACTACCTGCACTGGCTCGCCCGCCGTGACGCCGAGGAGAGCGACCGGGTCTGGCGCGGGGAACTGGCCGGGCTGCCCGGCCCCTCCCTGGTCGCCGAGGGCCACACGCCGTCCGACCGGTTCGCCGACTGCGTGGTGTACCCGCAGGACGACCTCGACGCCGCCGCGCGCGAGGCCGGTGTCCCGCTGAGCGCGGCCGTGCACAGCGCCTGGGCCCTCACCCTGGGCACCGTCCTGCACCGCGACGACGTGGTGTTCGGCTCCACGGTCTCCGGCCGCGACGCCGACGTGCCCGGCATCCAGGACATGGTGGGCCTGTTCATCAACACCGTTCCCGTGCGGGTGAGCTGGACGGCGGGCACCACGGCGGCCGAGCTGCTCGCCGCCGTCCGCGACCACCAGGCCCGCGTCCGGCCGCACCAGCACGTCTCCCTGGCCAGGATCGGCCGCCAGGCCGGCACCGGGCCCCTCTTCGACACCCTGGTGGTGTTCGACGTCGCCACCGACGTCACCGCCCTGGGACGCCCCGGCGACACCGTGAAGGTCACCGGCATCGTCAACGAGGGCGCCCCGCACTACCCGTTGACCCTCGTGGCCGAACGCGACCCCGACGGCCGCCCCCGCTTCAACCTGGTCCACGACGGCGCGTTCCTGCACCGGGCCACGGCCCGGACCCTGCTGCACACCTTCACCCGGATCCTGACCGGCCTGCTCACCCGCCCCGCCACCCCGGCCGCCGACCTGACCCGGGACGGCGACCCACGGCCCGCCCCGGTCGTCCCGGCCACCCTGGACGCCCTCTTCGACGCGGCCGCCCGCCGCGACCCGGCCGCGACCGCCGTCACCCAGTGCGGCCTCGACGGCACCACGCGATCCGTCACCTACGGCGAACTCGCCCGCCTCAAGGACGCGTTGGCGTCCACCCTGCGCGCCGCCGGGGTGGGACCGGGCAAACGGGTGGCCGTCGCCGTCCCGCGTTCGGTCGAGCAGGTCGTCGCCCTGGTCGCGGTCGTCGGCGCCGGCGGGGCCTACGTACCGCTGGACGTGGCCTACCCGGACGAGCGGCTGGAGTACATCCTCGCCGACGCGGCCCCCCAGGTCGTCCTCGTCGACCGCGAGCACCTGGACCGTCTCACGGCCCTGACGCGCCGGGCCGACGTGCCGGCACGCGTCCTCGTGCAGGGCGAGACGCCCCCGGCCGCCCCCTCCGGGCCGGGACCCGCGCCGGACTGGCGCGACCCGGCGTACGTGATCTACACGTCCGGGTCGACCGGCCGGCCCAAGGGCGTCGTCGTCCCGCACTCCAGCGTGGTGACGCTGCTGACCCGCACCCGGCCGGACATGGGCTTCGGCCCGGACGACGTCTGGGTCCAGTTCCACTCCTTCTCCTTCGACTTCGCCGTCTGGGAGCTGTGGGGCGCACTGGCCCACGGCGGTGAACTGCTGGTCCCCGACTACGCGCTGACCCGCTCACCGGTCGACTTCCACCGGCTGGTGCTCGAACGAGGCGTCACCGTGCTGAACCAGACGCCGTCCGCCTTCCACCGGTTCGTCGAGGCCGACCGGGCCGCCGGCGAACCGCTGCCCGCGCTGCGCAGAGTGATCTTCGGCGGGGAGGCCCTGGACCCGGACCGGCTGCGCGGCTGGGTCGAACGGCACGGCACGGCCGCGCCGGAGCTGGTCAACATGTACGGCATCACCGAGACCACCGTCCACGTCACCCGACGGGTGCTGCGCGAGGAGGACTTCGCCCGCGAGGGGGACTTCGCCGGCGAGGGGGGTGTGAGCCCGATCGGCGGCCCGATCCCCGGCCTGGTCACCCGTCTCCTCGACGAGCGGCTCCGGCCCGTCCCGCCCGGCCGGGTGGGCGCGATCTACGTCGCCGGCGACCAGCTGTCCCTCGGCTACCTGGGCAGGCCCGGGCTCACCGCCGGACGGTTCGTCGCCGACCCGTTCGCGGGCGACGGCTCGCGCATGTACCACACGGGCGACCTCGCCGTGCGCACCCTCGACGGCGAACTGCGGTTCATCGGCCGCGCCGACGACCAAGTGCAACTGAACGGCTTCCGGATCGAGCCGGGCGAGGTCGAGGCCGCGATCAGGGACCTGGACGGCGTGCGGGACGCGGCCGTGACGGTGTCGGAGGACGGTGACCACCTGGTCGCGCACGTGGTGGGCGACGTACCCGGCGACCTTCAGGACCGGCTGGCGGAGAAGCTGCCCGTCCACATGGTCCCGCGCCGGGTGCTCCCGATCGACACCCTGCCGCTGACGGTCAACGGCAAGCTCGACCGGCGCGCCCTGGCCGAACGCCCCCTCACGGGCCCCGGGACCCAGGCGGCGGACCACGGAACGGCCGCGGACGAACACGCGGCCGTCACCGCGCTGGTGGACGTCTTCGCCGGGGCACTGCCCGGTGCGGACGTGACCGCGGACACCGACTTCTTCCGCGCCGGAGGCGACAGCATCGTCGCCATCACGGTCGTGAACCGGGCCCGGGCGCAGGGCCTGCCCCTCACCCCGCGGGACGTCTTCCTGCTCAAGACGCCCCGCGCCCTGGCCGGACACCTGCGCAGCGGCACGGCCGCCGCCCCCGCACCCGAGACGGCCCCCCGCGAGGACGGACCGCTGCCCCCCACCCCGATCATCCTCCGCCGGCGCGAACTCGGCGGCTCCCTGGCCCGCTTCGCCCAGGCCCGCGCCCTCCGGGCGCCCGACGGCACCGCACACGGCGACGCCGTACGGGCCGCACGGGCCGTCGTCGCCGCACACCCGGCCCTCCGGCTGCGCCTCGGCACCGCACACGGCGTGTGGACCCTGCGCACCGAGCCCGCGCGCGAGATCACCGTCGCCCGCCCGGACACCACCGACGCGACGGCCGTCGCCGACGAGGCGGCCGGACGGCTCGACCCCACGACCGGCGACCTGATCGCCTTCGCCTGGCTGGAGGCGAGCGGGACCCTGGTCGTGACCGTGCACCACCTCGCCGTCGACGCGGTCTCCTGGCTGATCCTGCTCGACGACCTCACCGCGGCCCTGCGCGGCGAGCCCCTCGCCCCGCCGACCACCTCCTACGCCGAGTACGCCGAGGCCCTCGCCCTCCGGTCGGCCACCGACGCCGACAGCCTGGACCACTGGGTGAGCACCCTGCGGGCCCCCCAACCGCTGCCCTGCGGCGGGCCGTTGCGCGAGACGACCGTCGTCGTCGCCCCCGACGTGAGCGACCGCCTCACCCGGACCGCCCCCGCCGCGCTCGGCGTCGGCCTCACCGAGCTGCTCTGCGGCGCCCTGCGCACCGCCCTGACCCGTGTCCAGCCCGAGCCCACCGACCTCGCCGTCGACCTGGAGCGGCACGGCCGGATCCCGGCACTCCCGCAGCACGACTACTCCCGCACCGTCGGCTGGTTCACCGCCATCGCGCCGGTACGGCTCACCCCGCACACCGACCCCGTCGCCGCCGCCCGCGAACTCGCCACACGCCAGCCCGACGAGTCCGGGCACCTCGCCTACGGCCGGCTCAGGTACCTCAACCCGCAGACCGCGCCCCTGCTCACCGGCCGCCCGCAGGTCCTGTTCAACTACCTCGGCAGAGGCGGCGAGTCCCGCGCCCTGCACCTGACCGCGGGGGAGCAGCCCAGCCCGTACGCCGTCGAGGTGAACGCCTGGACCGACGACGCCACCGGCAGCCTGCTGGCCGAGTTCGTCCTGGCCGACGGAGTGCCGGACGAGATCACCGAACACTGGCGCGACGCCCTGCACCGCGTCACGGAAGCGGCCGTGACCGCCGAGCGCACGGCGCCGGTCACCCCGCTCCAGCGCGGCCTGTACTTCCAGGCCCAGCTGGCCGGTCCGGCCGGCCACTACGTCGCACAGAACTGGTTCACCTTCGACCGGCGCCTGGACGCCGACGCGCTGGCCGAGGCGATGGCGCACGTGATGGCACGGCACCCGGTGGTGGGCGCCGGGTTCACCACCGACGACGACGGCAACCCGGTCCAGGTCCTCAGGGCCGGCCGCCGGGTCGGCGTCCGCACGGTCGAGCTCGCCACGGAGGCGGAGGCCGACGAGCTGCGCGCCCGGGACCGCGCCAACGGGTTCGACCCGGGCGAGCCGCCGCTGATCCGCATGACCGTGGTGCGCCTGCCCGGCGACCGCGACGGACTGCTCCTGAGCTACCACCTGATCCTGTGGGACGGCTGGTCCCGCGAGATCGTCCTGCGGGACCTGTTCGACGCCTACCGTGCCGTCCTCGCGGGCGAGCCCCTCGACCCGGCCCCGGCCGTGCCGGGCTTCGAGGAGCACGCCCGGGCCCTCGCCGCCTGCGACCCCGGCCCGGCCGAGCGCTTCTGGGCGGACCACCTCGCCGGTCTGCCCGGCCCGACCCTGCTGGCCGGACCCGCGCCCTCCTTCCCGGACGACCTGCCGAAGGCCCTCGTGCACACGCTGTCCGCCGAGGGGTCCGCCCTCGTCCGGGAGGCGGCCAGGGCCCACGGCGTCACCCTCAACTCGGTGCTGACCGGCGCGTTCGGCCTGCTGCTCGGGGCCCGTACCGGCCGCGGCGACGCCGTGTTCGGCGTCACGGTCTCCGGTCGCGAGGGCGAGGGACTGTCCGGCGTCGTCGGGGTGCTGCTCAACACCGTGCCGATGTGGACCCGGGCCCGCCCGGACGACTCGGTCCGCGCCTACCTGACGGCCGTGCAGGCGGCCCGCGTCGATGCGATGGAGCACGAGCACCTGGGGCTCGGCGAGATCCAGCGGGCCAGTGGGCACGACACCCTGTTCGACAACCTGTTCGTGCTGCAGAACTTCCTGGACATGGACGCGTTCGCCCGGATGAACGCCCGGCACGGCATCACCTCGGTGCGGGCCGACGACTCCACCCACTATCCGTTCACCTGGGTGGTCACTCCCGGCGACCGGCTCACCGTCAAGCTGGAGTACCGCGACGGCGACACGGCCGGTGCCCGCCGCCTCCTCGACGACTACCTGGGCGTCCTGGAGCACCTGTCCCGCGCGACCGGCCCGGTCGGCGCCCTGCCGGGCCTGGCACCGGTACCGGGAGCGGGGGAGCGGACCGCCCTCGGCACCGACACCGTCGTCGACCGGTTCGACCGGGCCGCCGACCGGACCCCCGCACGGGTGGCCCTCGTCGCCCACGGTGCGACGCTGACCTTCGCCGAACTCCGGGACCGCAGCCGCGAGGTCGCCGGAGTGCTCGTGGCGCGCGGCATCGGCCCCGAGACCACCGTCGGGCTCGCGCTCCCGCGCTCCCTCGACTCCATCGTGGCGCTGTTCGCCGTCCTGCGCACCGGCGCCGCCTACGTCCCGCTGGAACTGGACCACCCGGACGAGCGGATCGCCGCCGTCATGGGCGACGCCCGGCCCGAGGTGACCCTCACCGTCAGCGCGGTCGCGCACCGGCTGACCGGCGACCTGATCGAACTGGACCGGCCGCTTCCCGAGGCCGAGCCGTACACGACGTTCGCCCCGGACGACCCCGGCCGGCTGCGGCACCCCGCCTACACCATCTACACCTCCGGCTCGACCGGGAGACCCAAGGGCGTCGTGACCGAGTACGCCGGCCTGACCAACATGCTGATCAACCATCAGCGCCGCATCTTCGAGCCGGTGCTGGCCCGGCACGGACACCGGGTCTTCCGCATCGCGCACACCGTGTCGTTCGCGTTCGACATGTCCTGGGAAGAGCTGCTGTGGCTCGCCGACGGACACGAAGTGCACATCTGCGACGAGGAGTTGCGGCGCGACGCCCCGCGGCTGGTCGCCTACTGCCTGGAGCACGGCATCGACGTCGTCAACGTGACCCCGACCTACGCGCAGCAACTCCTCGCCGAGGGACTGCTCGACGACCCCGCGAGGCGGCCGGCGCTGGTGCTGCTCGGCGGTGAGGCCGTCACCCCGGCGCTGTGGCAGCGCCTGGCACGCACCGAGGGCACGGTCGGCTACAACCTGTACGGGCCCACCGAATACACCATCAACACCCTCGGCGTCGGCACCTTCGAATGCGCCGACCCCGTGGTGGGCGTGCCCATCGACAACACCGACGTGTACGTCCTCGACCCGTGGCTGCGGCCCCTGCCCGACGGGGTGCCCGGCGAGTTGTACGTAGCGGGCGTCGGCATCGCACGCGGTTACCTCGGGCAGCCCGGCCAGACCGCGCACCGGTTCGTCGCCTGCCCCTTCGCGGCACCCGGGGAGCGCATGTACCGCACCGGCGACCTGGTCGTGCGCCGGCCCGACGGCAACCTGGCCTACCTCGGCCGCACCGACCAGCAGGTCAAGATCCGCGGCCACCGGGTCGAACCCGGGGAGGTCGAGGCCGCGTTCGCGGCGCACCCGGCGGTGCGGTTCGTGGCGGCCGTCGCCCAGCCCGACCCCCAGGTCGACGGCGCCCACCGGCTGGCCGCCTACCTGGTGCTGGACGGGGCGGAGCTGGCGGACGTCGCCACCGAGGTCGGCGCCGCCCTGCCGGACTTCCTGCGCCCCACCCACTACGCGCGGGTCGACGCCCTCCCGCTGACGGTGAACGGGAAGGCCGACACCAAGGCCCTCCCGGAGGCCAAGCCGCTGGGCGCCCTGACCACGGCGGGGGAGCGGGGCCCGCGGACGGAGACCGAGACCACGGTGTGCGAGATGTTCGCCGAGGCACTGGACCTGGACGACGACGAGGTGAGCGCGGTGAGCGACTTCGTGTCCCTGGGCGGACACTCCATGCTGGCGGTGCGGCTGGCCGGGCTGCTCCGCCGCGAGTACGGTCCCGTGATCACCATCCGTGATCTGTTCACCCTGCGCACCCCGGAAGCGATTGCCCGCCACCTCGATGACCACTGACGCGCAGCGGCCCCGCCGAGGGGCCGCCATCCTCCGCACCGCCCTGCGCCGCAACCTCGGCGCGATGGCCTGGGGCACCCTTCTCATGGGCCTGTACCAGGCCGGTGAGACCGCCTTCCCCATCGCGCTCGGCCTGATCGTCGAGCACGCGCTGCGCGGCGAGCGCGGCCTCGGCGCGCTCGCCCTGTCGATCGGCGCCCTGGCCGTGATCATCACGACGGTGTCGCTGTCGTGGCGGTTCGGTATGCGGATCCTGCAGAAGGCCAACACCACCGAGGCGCACCGCTGGCGGGTGCAGGTCGCCGGCTGCGGACTGCAACCGGTGGCACGGGACGTCGACCTCAAGTCGGGCGAGGTGCTGACCATCGCCACCGAGGACGCCGACCAGACCGCCGACATCATCGAGGTGGTGCCGCTGCTGGTCAGCTCGCTCGTCGCGGTGCTCGTCGCCGCGGTCGCGCTGGGGCTGGCCGACCTGCGGCTCGGGCTGCTGGTGATCGTCGGCACCGTGGCGATCCTGTCGGTGCTCAGCGTGATGTCCCGGCGCATCGGTTCCAGCACCCAGGAGCAGCAGGCACGCGTGGCCCGGGCGGGGGCCAAGGTCGCCGACCTGATCACGGGCCTGCGCCCGCTGCACGGCTTCGGCGGCAACCACGCCGCGTTCCGGTCCTACCGCGAGATCAGCACCGAGGCGCGCCGGCAGTCGATCACCGTCGCCAGGGTGAACGGCGTCTACGCGGGCACCGCGCTCGCCCTGAACGCGGTCCTCGCCGGAGCCGTCACCCTGCTGGCGGGCCTGCTGGCCTTCGAGGGACGCATCACCATCGGGGAACTCGTCATGGCCGTCGGCCTCGCGCAGTTCATCATGGAGCCGCTGAAGCTGTTCTCGGAGATGCCCAAGTACGTGATGATCGCCCGGGCGTCGGCGGAGCGCATGGCACTGGTTCTGGCGGCGCCGCCGGTCATGACCCCCGGCACCGGCCGCCCCGCTCCGGGCGGTGGCCTGGAGATCGACGGCGTCCGCCACGGCACGCTCGACGGCCTCACCTTCAAGGTGAAGGCGGGCGAGTTCGTGGCCGTCGCCCCCTACCAGCCGCGCGCCGCGGCCGATCTCGCGGCCGTACTGGCGGTCGGCGTCGCGCCCGCCGCCTACGCGGGGACGGTCCGCATCGGCGGCCAGGACCTGGCGGAGCTGTCCGTCGAGGCGGTCCGCGCACACCTGCTGGTGAACCCGTACGACGGCGAGATCTTCGCCGGCACCCTGCGCACCAACATCGACCCCTCGGGGACGAGCGGCACGGTCGCCGACGCCGTCGAGGCCTCGCTGCTCACCGACGTCGTCGCCCTGCACCCGGAGGGCCTCGACCACCCCGTCCGCGACCGGGGCGCCAATCTCTCCGGCGGCCAGCGCCAACGGCTGTCCCTGGCCCGCGCGCTGGCCGCCGACACGGAGATCCTGGTGCTGCACGACCCGACGACGGCGGTGGACGCGGTCACGGAGCAGCTCATCGCCCGCAACGTGTCCGAGCTGCGCAGGGGCCGCACGACGATCGTCGTCACCAGCAGCCCGGCGTTCCTCGACGCGGCGGACCGGGTGCTGGTCCTGGACGGCGGGGTCGTCACGGCGGAGGACACCCACCGCAACCTGCTGGCGAACGACCGGAGTTACCGCATGGCGGTGGCACGCTGAGGCGGTGCGTGGCGGACGGGTGGTCGTCGCGTTGGGTGCGACGGGGGTTTCGGCGGCTGGGCGGTGGCAGGCCGGCCCCGGCGCGTGACGGACGGCCTACGGTGTCTTCGCCTTGGGCGCGACCGGGGTTGTGGCGGCCCGGCGGTGGCACGCTGACCCGGCGCGTGGGGGACCGCTCTGTGCGTTCGCGCCTTGGGCGCGACGGGGGCGTCCCGCCGCCGCACGTCGGCATGGACGGCGCGGGTGCCGGGTGCCGGGTGCCGGGTGCCGGGTGCCGGGTGCCGGGTGCGGGGCCGCGGCGTCGGCCGCCTCCGCGACGCCGTCCCCTGCGGCGGCCTGCCGCCGGGCGCCCGCCCGCTCACCGCCGCACTGCGTGACGCCGACGCCCCGCACGACCCGCGGCGCGGTGGCCGGGTGCCCGGCGCAGCGGTCCGGGCGCGGGCGCTCCGGACTCGCGTCCTGGCCGGACTCGCGTCCTGGCCGGACGGGGGATGACACGGCAGCCCGCGTCCCCTACGTACCGAGGGCCCAGCCGACGTCCCGGAGCAGTGCGTGGCGCCACCCGGCCCGGTCGTGGCCCGACGGAGACCGGGACACCCGCACGGTCGCCCCCGCCCGTTCGGCGAGTTCCTCCACCACCGCGCAGTGGGGCAGCATCCGCGTCTCGTGCTCCCCGACGTCGAACGCCACCCGCAGCCCCGACAGGTCGGCACCCCGCCGCAGTCGTTCGGCGACCGCACCGCCGTCCGGGCCGGCCAGCGGATCGGCCCGCCGCGACGCGTCGGCCGTCCACCAGAACGACCCGGACTGACACGCGACCCGCGACACCAACTCGGGGAACTCCATGGCCGCGTACAGCGCGCACAGCCCGCCGAGGCTCTGCCCGGCGACCACCAGACGCTCCGCCTCGGCGGGCACACCCGACTCGGCGACAAGCGGCAGCAGTTCGTCGCGCACCGCCTCCCACAGCTCGGGTCGGCAGCCGAACTCGGCCACCCTGTCCTTGGCCGGCAGGAACCCCAGGGTGACCGGCGGCAGTTCACCCGCTGCCACGGCCGAATCGAACGCGGTCACGGCCGGATGCAGATACAGCCAGTCGTCCCCGTCGAGCAGCAGCACCAACGGCCCGCCCCCGCCCGCCGGATGGACCCGGACGGTCCGCCGCCCCCCGAGCCGTTCGCTCGCCCAGCGGATCCGCGTGCGCGGCACGGGCAGCACCGCGTCGGCCGCGACGACGGGCCAGTGCGGCTGTTCCGGAGTGTCGGGCGTCGCCGTGACGGACCGTTCACCGCCCGCACCGGCCGGGTTGAGGGGGTCGGCGTACGGCGCGTCCGGCGTCACGAACCGGTAGGTCACCCGCAGGCGCGCCGGCATCCGCACCTCGGCGTACCAGCAGTCCGAGTCCTCCCACCGCTGCAGCGGGACGGGATCCGACCAGCTCTCGAACTCCACCGTCACCGGACCGGAGCCGCGCCACAGGAACAGGGTCACCCAGCCGCCGGACCCGTCCGGCACCGCCGCGGGCGCGCCCGCCGCCGCCCAGAAGGCCGCACTGCCGGGTGTGCCCGGCAACCCGAACGCGGCAAAGGCGTCCTTCCCGTCGATCGCGGCCACGCGCATGGAACGTCTCCTTGTGAGCGGGAGGGGCACAGGCTAGGCTCCGTCAATTAGGCGAGCCTAACCTAACGTTGGCCTTTCGAGGAGGCACCCGCGATGAGCACCAACCCCTTCGACGACACCGAAGGCCGGTTCCTGGTCCTGGTGAACGACGAGGGTCAGCACTCCCTCTGGCCGGCCTTCGCCGAGGTACCCGGCGGCTGGACGGTCGCCTTCGCCGAGAACACCCGCGACGCGTGTCTCGCCTACGTCCAGACGCACTGGACGGATCTGCGCCCCCGTTCCCTCGCCGCGTCGCAGGACGCCTGACCCCGCCCGTGCTCTGCACGCGGCTGACCAACGCCTGTTTCCTCATCATGGACGCCGGTCCCCCTCGCCTCCGGGCCGAGCATGTCGTTCGAAAAGAACTCGAACCCCGCCGTTCTCCCTGACTACGGTGCCGCCATGGGCCACGCGAAGACCTCCTACGTCTGCCTCCCCTGCCGGGCGTCGTACAAGCAGCCGTACGACCCGGACAGGGCACGGGTGTGCCCGCGCTGCGCGCGGCTCCTGGTCCACGTGGGCTCGGCCTTCGCCGCACCCCGCCGCCGGGACACCGCGGCCTGGCGCACGCTCTCCGTGCTGCTGCACGCAGGCGTCCGCTTCCACAAGAGCTGCTGCGGAGGGCCCGGCTACCGGCCCCGCACGCCGAGGGAGGTGCGGGAGCGGATGACCCACGCCGCGCGCACGGGGGAGCCCTTCGCGAGGGCTCTCATCCGGCTCCTCTGAACGAGGAGGTCCACTCAGGACGGGCAGTCACCCCGGGTGGTGGCCGTGCCCCAGCGGACCATCAGGTACCCGGACCCGCCGATCTCGGCGACGGCGTAACGGGAGTACGGCCAGGCGGCCCCCGCCCTCTCCCGTTCGCCCACCAGGGCCCGGCACGCCTCTCCGGCGGCCAGTGCCGCCCAGGACTCGACCTGACCCTGGTTCCACTGCAGGTACTCGGACCAGACGTACATCGCCGAGTTCCCGGGATCGAAGCCCACCTTGATGTGGTCGTGGCCCAGCACCCGGTCCGTGCCCAGCGTCCCGCGCCTCCTGTTGGTCCCCGCGATGATCGCCTTGGCGGTGGCGTCCGCGACCCGGATCTCCGCGCTGTCGCTGCTGGGGATCATCGCCTGCCCGAGCCCTTCCTCGCCGGGCTGCCAGTCCTGCGCACCGTCACCGTCACCGCCCCCGCCCGCCCCGTCGCCGTCGGCCGAGGGACACTCCGTGCCGGTGCCGAAGCCGTCCTGCCAGGTCACCCGCGGCTCACGGCCCTGCTCCTCCTCGACCATGACGTACGTGCGGTACGAAAGGTCCGGGTGCTGCCGCAGGACGACGTCCCGCAGGGTCAGGCAGAGCGATCCGGCGATCTCCGTCTCCGCGTGCAGCGTCCCCTGCTCGTCGGAGGAGAGCCGGTAGGAGAGATAGACCTCACGGCGCGACGCGTGGAAGCGCACGGCCCCGGGAGCGAAGTCGACGCCTTCACCGAGTCGTTCCGCCTCGACCTCTTGGTCGTGCAGCACCGCGCGGGCCACGTCGTGTTCCGCCGCGCCCTGGGCCGCCCGCGCCCGGTCCCAGCTCGCCGCACTCGCCGAACCGGTGCCCTCGTCCTGCCGTTCCGCCTTGCCGTTCCCCTGCGCGGTGTTCGCCGTGGCCTGCCCGGCCCCGGCCGTCGTCAGCGGTGAGGCCGACGCCGCGGACGCCCGACGGTCGCCGCTGCTGTCGCCGGGCAGCAGCGCCGCCACTCCGCCGGCCAGGCCGCCGACGACACCCGCCGCGAGGGCGACGGTGGCCAGCATCCGCTTCCGTGACCGGCGCGGGTCCGACGGAACCTGCCAGGTGGGGTCGTCGGCGGCGGGTATCTCCCACGCGGCCGTGATCATGTCCCCGGTCGCCGGGGCTGCACCCGTGCCCGCCGCCTGGGTGACCTGGGAGGCCAGCAACGCCGCACACTCCTCGGCGGCCTCGACCGCGGAGGGACGGTCACCGGGCTCCTGGATCAGCGCCTTCTCCACGACCCGGCGCAGCAGCACGGGGACACCGTCGAGGTCGGCCTCGCCGGACATCACCCGGAAGGCGACCACATCGGGCGCACCGGCCCCGAACGGCAGCCGCCCGGTGGCCGCATAGGCCACCAGCGCCCCCCACGCGAACACGTCACCCGCCGGACCCGCGGTGCCCTGGCGGTACTGCTCGGGGCTGATCCAGCCGGGGGTGCCGGTCATCACCCCCGTCCGGGTGAGACTGGTCCCGTCCGCGGCGTGCGCGATACCGAAGTCCAGCAGCCGGGGCCCGGCGGGTGTGAGCAGGACGTTCTGCGGTTTCACGTCGCGGTGCACCACCCCTGCGGCGTGAATGGCGGCGAGCGCCTGCGCGGTGGCCGCCGCGAAGGCGTACGGGCCTCCGTCCGTCAGCGGCCCGTGCGCGTGCACGTACTCGGTCAGGGTCGGCCCCGGGACGTAGGCGGTCGCGAGCCACGGCGTCGGCGCGTCCGGATCGGCGGCGAGCAGGGGGACCACGTGCGGTCCGGTGACACGGGAGGACAGCTCGACCTCGCGCCGGAACCGGGCCCGGAACTCCGGATCCTGCGCCTGCTCCGGGTGGATCACCTTGACCGCGACGCGCAACCCGTCCGGGGCGACGCCGGCGTGGACGGTACCCATACCGCCCGCGCCGAGACGGCCGACGATGCGATAGGGGCCGATACGGACCGGATCACCCGGACGAGCCGGCTGAACCCTTCCACCGGAGCCGATTGCGCTCACGAACACTTCCTTGCGACGAAGAGACGATCCGGGCCGGCCCGGAAGCCGACGACGTGGGGCGCGGACCGGGCAAACGGTCTGTGCTGCACGGCCCTTGACGCCGGCACGACCCCCGTCCCGCCGCACAGCGGTCCCTCCCCGCCCCCACGACCTGTGCGACGCGAGCCTATGCGGCTTTCCGCCCGGAGGCGGCCGGAATTGCCCGTTCGCGTGACCGGTACTCCCGGCTTCGCGTGACCGGTACTCCCGGCTTCGCGTGACCGGTACTCCCGGCTTCGCGTGACCGGTACTCCCGGCACGGTCGGCCGCGAGAGCTGCGCCGGAAGGTGGCGGACTGGATCGAGTGACCTCCGGGTGTGGTGATGCGGTTGTACCGTTCTGCTGGGATGGCAGTCATGGGCTGACATGGGGATGGCCAGGGGGGACGATGATCGACTATCGCAAGGCGACCGTTCCGGTGTGGACGCTGGCGACCGGTGACACCCGAGTGCCGCCGGTGATCGGGGACGGGCCGATGACGACCGAGCGCCTGGCCGAACTGCGCGGTGTGCTGGCCGCGTTGGCTGATCAGCCGATCGCCACACTCGAGGCGCATCCGCTGCCCGACAGGCTGGACCGCAGCCAAGGCATCTCGCTCGGTGCCGCCAGTCCGCTGGCGCAGCACCTGTCGCAGCTCATCTCGCAGTCGGCGCGCGATTCCGCCACGGCGGCCAGGGCGACGGCCGCCGGAGAAACCCTGTACCGCATGGTGATTCCGGCGAAGGTCGCAGCCGAGTTCGGGCAGGGCCTCGTCCGCCCGATGGTGCCGAAGGCGGCGACCGGTGAGCTCTACGGCACCCTCGTGCGGTCGACGGGCCGGATCGCCGGCCAGGCGAAGTTCGTGCCGGTCGGGGGAGCGGCAGCGGCGGGCACGGCGGGTGGCGCCGGTGCGACCGCCGGCGCCGCGGCGGCCGGCGGCACGGTGCTCACCGTGGCCGCCCCGCTCGTGCTCATGGCGGTGGCCGTCGGAGTGAGCGCGCATGCCGACCGCGTGCGGCAGCAGGCCATCGCCCACATCACGGAGCTGCTGGAACAGCTGCAGCAGGACAAGCTCGACGACGAGCACAGCGCACTCGACGGCTGCCGCCCCGCCATCGACAAGGCCACGGCCATCCTGCTTGACCAGGGCAAGCTCGGTGTCTCGCTGGGACTCGACTCGGCGGTGCACACCATCGACACGGCACTGAGCAAGGCCGACATCCGCCTTGCCAGGTGGCGGAGCGCGCTGGACAGGCTTCCCGACGGCGAGCCCGTCGGAATCGGCACCTTGACCGAGTCGTTCCCCGGCGTGGACGACCACGGCGGTACCTTCCGCACCCACCTCGAACTGGCCTCCCTGGCGATCGCGTTGAAGCGGCGGGTCAACGTCCTCCAGGCGGTCGAGCGGGCCCAGAGCGAGCCGGACAACCTGTTCGGGAATTTCACCCGCGCGCTCAGGGACGACGAGCAGCGCCTCGACGAGCTGGAGTCGGGCGTCACCGGTGTCCTGGTGCGCCTGTCGGCGCTGGAGCTGGCCCGCCCGAACAGCAAGCGTCCCGTCTTCACGACAGGTGAGGTCGACCGGCTGATGCGTGCGGCGCACCAGATCCGTCGGCTGGGCGACGGCGCCACGCTCAACGGCCGCCCGACGGACGTGGCGATCGAGATCGCCCGCGACCGGGACGGCTCGGTGGTCGTCTTCCCGGCGCTGCCCGCCGAGGTGTAGGCCCGGGGAGAGGGAGCCCCTCCGGTGAGACCTCCGCCTACGGCTGGGAGAGCTGGTCGAACAAGCGAGTCGTGAGTACTGTTCGACGACCGCCCTTGACTTGCAGACAGCAAGCAGGGAGCAGACAACCCGGGAGTACCTCCATGCTGCGCACCATGTTCAAGTCCAAGATCCACCGCGCCACCGTCACCCAGGCCGACCTGCACTACGTCGGGTCCGTGACCATCGACGCCGATCTGCTCGACGCCGCCGACCTGCTGCCCGGCGAGCTCGTGCACATCGTCGACATCACCAACGGCGCCCGGCTGGAGACCTACGTCATCGAGGGCGAGCGCGGATCCGGGGTCATCGGGATCAACGGGGCCGCCGCCCACCTCGTGCACCCGGGCGATCTGGTCATCCTCATCAGCTACGCCCAGGTGACGGACGCCGAGGCGCGGGCACTCGTCCCCAAGGTCGTCCACGTGGACGACCGGAACCGGATCGTGGCCCTCGGGGCCGACCCCTCCGCGCCCGTGCCGGACTCGGACCAGCGGCGCAGCCCGCACGCGGTCGGCGCCTGAGCGGCACCCGAAGGAGAGGCGTGTCCATGAGCGAGCCGGAGATCCGCGACGACCGCCCGGCGGGCCGGCTGGAGGCCCTCGCCGACGGCGAAGTCGTGGGCCGCATCGAGTACTTCGAGCTGGACCGCCCCGAGCGCGCCCTCGTGCCCGTGCACACCGTCGTGGAGCCGGCGCACGAGGGCCAGGGCATCGCGGGCGCACTGGCCCGCGAGCTCTACGCCGTCGCCGGGCGGGAGCACCGCGCGGTCGCCCCGCTGTGCTCCTACGTCGTCAAGTGGGCCGAACGCCACCCCGACGAGGCCCCCGCCGCCGGCCCCGGCCTCCTCACCGCCGCGAAGGACTGGCTGCGCGCCCACCCGGACCGCTTCTGACGAGCACGGTGGCCGCCCCGCCGGTGTCCCGAGGAGTCCCGGCAGGGCCTCACCAGTCACCGGCCACCGGAGCGGTCGCCGGCTCGAGCACCCTCACCGGCCACCGGAGGCACTGCCGGGGGGGGGGGTGAGCACCCGGCGCCGCGGTCGTGTCCGGCGCCGCAGTCGTGCCCGTCGCCCCGGCCGCTCTCACCGGCCTGGTGCTCACGCCGCCTCCGGCGACCGCGCTCGCCCCCCGCCGCTACCCCACCTGGTCGCCTCCCCGTCGCGCGGGGGAGTGACTGCGCACAGCGGTGCCGGGTAGGCGGGGGAGTAGTCCAGAGCCGGAGTCGAGCCAGTGGCTGGAGGACCAGATGACGAACCCGTATCCCGATCCGGTGCCCCCCGCACCGACACCGGGCCCGGATCCGCAGCAACCGGACCCCCCGGGCCCCGACCCCGTTCCCAACCCGCAGCCGCCGCCCGGCCCCGAGCCGACGCCGCCCCCGCCGTCGCCCACCCCGCCACCGTCGCCCACCCCGCCACCGGGGCCGACACCGCCGGGCCCTCCGGGGCCCGACCCGGTGCCGGGGCCCGGCCCGTCCCCGATCCCCCCGGGACCGGAACCCGTACCGAGCCCCGAGCCCGGCCCGCCCCTGTCCTGAGGCACGGCACGCGGCACATCGGCACGTGACGCATCAGGGCACCGGCGAGGGGCCGGTGGACGCCCGTCGGCAGGGCGGTCCACCGGCCCCTCGCCGGTCCCGGTGCGGCGGCTCCGGCCGCTACGCCGTGACCTCCGACCGGTCCCCGCCCCACAGCGTGTGGAACGACCCGTCCCGGTCCACCCTGCGGTACGTGTGCGCGCCGAAGAAGTCCCGCTGGCCCTGCGTCAGCGCCGCCGGCAGCCGCTCCGCGCGCAGCGCGTCGTAGTAGGCGAGCGCCGCCGCGAAGCCGGGCGTGGGCACGCCCTGGCGGGTCGCGGCGACCAGCACCTCGCGCCAGTCGTCCTGGGCATCCGCGATCTCCCGGGCGAAGGTCTCGTCCGACAGCAGGCTCGGCAGGTCCGGCCGCGCGTCGTACGCCGCGCGGATCCGGTCCAGGAACGCCGCGCGGATGATGCAGCCGCCCCGCCACAGCGCGGACACCGCGCCGAGGTCGATGTCCCAGTCGTACTCATGGCTGCCGGCGGCGATCTCGTGGAAGCCCTGCGTGTACGAGACGATCTTCGAGGCGTACAGCGCCTGCTCGACCCGGTCCGCGAACGCCCGCGCCTCCGCCTCGGCCATCGGCTGCGCCTGCGGGCCGGCCAGTCCGCGCGAGGCCTCGCGCAGCGCCGCGTGGCCCGACAGCGACCGGGCGAACACCGCCTCGGCGATGCCCGACACCGGCACGCCCAGGTCCAGCGCGATCTGCACGGTCCAGCGGCCGGTGCCCTTCTGCTCGGCCTGGTCCACCACGACGTCCACGAACGGCTTGCCCGTCTCCGCGTCGACGTGCGACAGGACCTCGGCGGTGATCTCGATGAGGTAGGAGTCGAGGCGGCCGGTGTTCCAGGTGCGGAAGATGTCCGCGATCTCGGCGGGGGAGTATCCGGCGACGTCGCGCAGCAGCTGGTAGGCCTCGCCGATGAGCTGCATGTCCGCGTACTCGATGCCGTTGTGCACCATCTTCACGAAGTGCCCGGCACCGTCCGGGCCGACGTGGGAGACGCACGGCGTGCCGTCGGCCGCCTTGGCCGAGATCTTCTCCAGCATCGGCCCGAGCGAGTCGTAGGACTCCTTCGGGCCGCCCGGCATGATGCTCGGGCCGTTCAGCGCGCCCTCCTCGCCGCCGGAGACGCCCATGCCGACGAAGTGGATGCCCTGCTCGCGCAGGTCACGCTCACGGCGCCGGGTGTCCGCGAAGTGCGCGTTGCCCCCGTCGATGATCATGTCGCCGGGCTCCAGCAGTGGCGCGAACTCCTGGATCACCGCGTCCGTGGGGTCACCGGCCTTGACCATGACGACCAGCCGCCGGGGCCGCTCCAGCGCCGCCACGAAGTCCTTCGCGCTCTCGCACGCGACGAACTCGCCCTCACCGCCGAACTCCTCGACCAGGGCGTGGGTGCGCGAGGGCGTCCGGTTGTGCACCGCGACCGTGTAACCATTGCGGGCGAAGTTGCGGGCGAGGTTGCGGCCCATGACCGCGAGGCCCGTGACGCCGATCTGCGCTGTACTGCTCATTCGGTTCGCTCCTGAAGACCTAGGTGTCGGTGCCGCCGGTGGTGCCCGCGGCCTGGTCCGTCCGACCATCCTGACGCGCCGCTGTGCCGTCCGCACGCGCGGGTCGCACGACGCCGCGCAGGCTGATACGCACGAGGGGCCCCGCGGTACTCAGCGGTCGTACGCGCACCCGCGCGCGCCGCACCCGCGCACCGCGTGCCGCAGGGGGTGCACGGCCGGGGCGCGCGTCGCGCAACTGGGGCCTCATATCGGCCATTCGGGCCTCCGCGCGGCCGATTGGCGTCTTGTTCCGGCCGGTTCGCAGCGCTTACTTTTGCCCCTCCTGACGCATGTCTAGGGGGGCTCCCGATGGCCGTACGCGGCCGGCACCGCCGGTATCAGCCGAACAGGATCAACCGCGCCTCGCTCACCGTCACGGCAGGCGGCGCCGGCATGGCGCTGCCGTTCATGGGTGCGTCGGCAGCCCAGGCGGCGGACGTGGGCACCTGGAACAAGGTCGCCGCCTGCGAGTCCAGCGGCAACTGGAGCATCAACACCGGCAACGGCTTCTACGGCGGACTGCAGTTCACACAGTCCACGTGGGAGGCCTACGGCGGCCGGGCCTACGCGGCCCGCGCGGACCTGGCCTCCAAGGACCAGCAGATCGCCGTCGCGGAGAAGGTGCTGGACGGGCAGGGGCCGGGTGCCTGGCCGGCCTGTTCGGTCCGGGCCGGACTGACCCGGGGCGGAGGCGAGCCGGACATCCGCCCGGCCGCCGGGCACGCCCGGCACGAGGACGCCCGGCGGAAGGACACGCGGAAGAAGACGTCCATCGAGGACGTGAGGCCGCAGTCGACGCCGCAGTCCCGCGCGGGCAACGCCGAGATGTACACCGTGGTCCGCGGCGACACCCTCTCCGGCATCGCCGGCGAGCACGAGGTCAGGGGCGGCTGGCGCGGGCTGTACACCGCCAACCGCGCGACCATAGGCGACGACCCCGACCTGATCGTGCCGGGTCAGCGGCTCGCGCTGCGCGGTGAAGGCGCGACGAGGACGCGCCCCGTGCCCCGGCCGGCCGAGAAGGCGCGCCCCGCACCGGAGGAGCCGGCGAAGGAGCGGGCACGGGACGGGGCGAAGCAGGACAAGGCCCAGGGCCGGCACAAGGAGGCGGGCAAGGAGCGCGCCGCACGGTCCACCGGCACCCGCCACGGCCTCGTCGCCCCGGTCGGCGCCTCCCCGGGCACGCCCTACCGCAAGGCGGGTTCCGCCTGGTCGAAGGGCTACCACACCGGTGTCGACTTCCCCGTCCCCACGGGCACGACCGTCAAGTCCGTCGCGGCGGGCAGCGTGGTCAGCGCCGGGTGGGGCGGCTCGTACGGCTACCAGGTCGTGATCCGGCACTCCGACGGCCGCTACAGCCAGTACGCGCACCTGTCGGCGATCTCCGTGCGCGACGGGCAGTCGGTGGGCGCCGGCCAGCGCATCGGCCGCTCCGGTTCCACGGGCAACAGCTCGGGCCCGCATCTGCACTTCGAGGTGCGGACGGGGCCCGGTTTCGGTTCGGACGTCGACCCCGTGGCGTACCTCAGGGCCGGCGGCGTCACGATCTGACGCGTGTGCGGTGCCGGTCGAGCACCGGCAGCGGGACGTACGGGATGCCGTAGAACGGGGCGTAGGGCAGCGGGCGTTCGTCGTCGGGCACCGCCGGCGGCTGCCCGCTCCCGGACGCCGCCTCGGGGGAGGCGCGCGGGGCCGCGGGGCCCGGCACCAGCACGTCCTCGACGAGCAACGGCCCAGCCACGCGCCGGCTCTCCACCCCGGCCGCCCCGGCCGCCCCGCTCCCGCTCACCCCGCCACCACCGGCATGCTCGGGCACGCCGCCCACGGCGACCGCCTCGGGCAGGTCCGCTGGGCTGTCGGGCACGCCGCTCACGGCGACCGGCTCGGGCAGGTCCGCTGGGCTGTCGGGCACGCTGCCCGCGGCGACCGGCTCGGGCAGGTCGGCGGGGCTGTCGGGTACGCCGCTCACGGCGACCGGCTCGGGCAGCTCGGCGGGGCTGTCGGGCACGCCGCCCACGGCGACCGGCTCGGCGGGGCTGTCGGGTGCGCGCCGGCCGGCGACCCGCTCCGGCTGCTCCTGCGCCAGCCGCTCGGTCGTCAGCAGGATCAGGCCGCCCGCCGCCACCACACCGCAGCTCAGCGCGAGCGCCGTGCCGGTCGTGCCGTAGCGGAAGCTCTCGCCGAACATCGTGATGCCGACCACGGCCGCCACCACCGGGTTGACGACCGTCAGGGTGGCCAGCGGGGCCGCGAGCCCGGCGCCCCGGTAGGCAGCCTGGGAGAGCAGCATGCCGGCTGTCGCCAGGACGCCGATCACCGCGAGGGACGGCACGTCCGCCGCCGAGACGCCGCCCGTCCAGTCGACCGCGACGGTCTTGGTGAACACCGAGGACATGCCGAAGGCGATGCCCGACGCGGTCGCCAGCAGCATGCTCCGCACCGCCGGATGCCGGTGGGCGGTCCGGGCCGCGACCATCAGCCCCACCACCACGCCCGCGGTCACGAGGGCGACGCCCACCCGCTCCGCCCCGCTCAGCGACCGCGCGTCGGACGCGGCGACCAGGGACAGCAGACCGGCGAGCCCGACCGTCGCCATGATCGCGCCCCGCCACGCCGTGGCCCCCGCCCTGCGGCCGACGAACAGCGCCGCCATCGGCAGCGCCACGACGATGGTCAGCGCGCCCAGCGGCTGCACCAGGCTCAGCGGACCGTACGCCAGCGCCACCACGTGCAGCAGACCGCCCAGGCCGTTCAGCGCGACCGCCGCCCACCATCCCGGCCGGCGCAGCGGAGCGTACTGCTCGCCCGGCGAGGACTCCGCCACCCGCTCCTGCACGATCGCCCCGCCCGCGTAGGCGAACGCGGACACCAGCGACAGCAGGACGGACAACGCGAGGGCGCTCATCGGCTGCTCCTCTGCGTGAGGCGGGGGCGCTCGGCCCGGCGCGGCGAATGGTCGGCTTTCATGTCCAACACCCTGCCGTGTCCGGGTCTTCCCGTCGTCGTCCCTGAGCACTCATTGGGTCCTACTGCCGATGGAGTAGGGGCCTGGCCCCGTCATCCCCTGGGTGGGCACCCCGGGTAGGGGGTCCCCGGGCAGCGCCCCTGAGGGGTCTTGGTACTACTGCTCTTCGTGGACCTCGACCCCGACCTCGCCGCGCTCCGCCCGCTCGGCGGCTTCTTCGTGCTGCGCACGGACGGAGCACGAGCGGACTCCCTTCCCACTCTGGCACAGGCCTACGCCGTCGCGGCACCCGATCTGCCCGGAAATCCCCTGGTTTTCCGTCTGCGGAAGGTCGCCGCCGCCCTGGGCACCCGCGAGATGCGGGTCGCGGCGTCCGTGACCCACCAGGGACTGGCCGCCCGGCTCTGGTCCATCGCCCTCGGCAGCGCCGTGCTCTACGGCGCCGTGCCCGGCCTCGACGCCGGGACCCTGCGCTGGGACCCCGGCGCCGGCGCCCCCGACGACCTGCGGCTGGCCGGCGTACGGGCGCTGCCCGCGGACGCGGCGACGGTCGCGGACGTCGTCCTGCGCGGGCATCTGGACCCCTTGGCGAGGGCCCTCGCCGCCCACGGGCGCCTCGCCCCGGGCCTGCTGCGCGGCAACGCCGCCTCCGCGCTGGCCGGAGCGGCCCGCGAACTCGACCGCTGGGCCCGGCGGCACGGCCGTACCGACGTGTCCGCCCGGGCCGGCTCGCTGACCGCCGAACTCCTCGGCCGTCCCTCGCTCGCGGGAGCCGGAACGCTCACCGGCACGGCCTTCCGGCGGCGCAGCTGCTGCCTGTACTACCGGGTCCCCGGCGGGGGCGTCTGCGGCGACTGCTGTTTCCCGCGGCCGCCCCGCTCTTCCGCACGCGGCGCTCGTGGGTGACCATGAAAGGGAACGGCCGCTGAGAGCAGGGAGTTGCGGGTGCGAGTGGGACTGCTGACCCGGGAGTACCCGCCGGATGTGTACGGCGGTGCGGGCGTCCATGTGGAGTTCCTCGCCCGGGAACTGAGACCGCTGGTCGATCTCGACGTGCACTGCTGGGGCGAGGGCCGCACCGACGGCGTACGGCGCCACCGGTCCTGGTCCGCGCTGGACGGGGCGAACGACGCGCTGCGCACCTTCTCCGTCGACCTCGCGATGGCCGCCGCGCTCGAAGGCCGCGAGCTGGTCCACTCGCACACCTGGTACGCCAACCTCGGCGGCCACCTCGCCAAGATGCTCCACGGCATCCCGCACGTGATGACCGCCCACTCCCTGGAGCCCCTGCGCCCCTGGAAGGCCGAGCAGCTCGGCGGCGGTTACGAGCTGTCCAGCTGGGCCGAGCGCACGGCGATCGAGGCCGCCGACGCGGTCGTCGCCGTCTCGGGGGCCATGCGCGAGGACATCCTGAACTGCTACCCGGCGCTGGACCCGCGGCGCGTGCACGTGGTGCACAACGGCATCGACACCACCCTGTACCGGCCGGACCCCGGCACGGACGCCCTCGACCGGATCGGGCTGGACCGCTCCCGCCCGTACGTGCTGTTCGTCGGGCGCATCACCCGGCAGAAGGGCGTACCGCACCTGCTGCGCGCGGTGCGCGGCATCGACCCGGCCGCGCAGGTCGTGCTGTGCGCGGGCGCCCCGGACACCCCGGAGATCGACCAGGAGTTCCGTGAGCTGTTCGCGGAGCTGAGCGAGGTCCGCGACGGTGTGTTCTGGATCCCGAAGATGCTGCCCCGCCCGGAGGTGATCCAGCTCCTGACGCACGCGGCGCTGTTCGTCTGCCCCTCGGTCTACGAGCCGCTCGGCATCGTGAACCTGGAGGCGATGGCCTGCGGCACGCCGGTGGTGGCCTCGGCGGTCGGCGGCATCCCGGAGGTCGTGGACGACGGCGGGACCGGTCTGCTCGTCCCGGCCGGCGACGGTTTCGAGGCCGGGCTCACCCGGGCCATGGACACCGTCCTGGCCGACCCGCGGGCGGCGCGGCGCATGGGCGAGGCCGGGCGGGAGCGGGCGGTCGGGGAGTTCGGCTGGGACGCGGTGGCCCGCCGCACGGTGCGGCTGTACGAGGAGATCGTCAAACAGGCTTAGTGGGTACTGGTCAGGGGCAGGCATCGGGGAAATCGGCGATAGGGGAGCGGCCATGCGTGGTGGTGGTGGTCCTTCGGTCCTGGGGATCGTGCTGGCGGGCGGTGAGGGCAAGCGGCTGATGCCCCTGACCACGGACCGCGCCAAACCCGCGGTGACCTTCGGCGGCACGTACCGCCTGGTGGACTTCGTGCTGTCCAACCTCGTCAACGCCGGCATCCTGCGCATCTGCGTCCTGACGCAGTACAAGTCGCACTCGCTGGACCGGCACATCACCACCACCTGGCGGATGTCCAACCTGCTGGGCAACTACGTCACGCCCGTCCCCGCCCAGCAGCGCCTCGGCCCCCACTGGTACCTGGGCAGCGCCGACGCGATCCTGCAGTCGCTGAACCTGATCTACGACGAGCGCCCCGAGTACGTGGCCGTGTTCGGCGCCGACCACGTCTACCGCATGGACCCGCGCCAGATGCTCACCCAGCACATCGACAGCGGGGCGGGCGTGACGGTGGCCGGCATCCGGGTGCCGCGCACCGAGTCCTCGTCGTTCGGCGTGATCACGCCCGGCTCGGACGGGCAGACGGTGGAGCGCTTCCTGGAGAAGCCCACGGCCCCGCCCGGCCTGGCGGACGACCCGAACTGCGTGTTCGCCTCCATGGGCAACTACATCTTCACCACCAAGGCCCTCATCGAGGCGCTCAAGCGGGACGCGGAGGACGAGTCCTCCGTGCACGACATGGGCGGCTCGATCCTGCCCCAGCTCACCGACCGGGGCGAGGCCGCCCTCTACGACTTCAGCGCCAACCACGTCCCCGGCGAGACGAGCCGCGACCGGGGCTACTGGCGGGACGTCGGCACGCTGGACGCCTACTACGAGGCGCACATGGACCTGATCGCGGAGCGGCCCGCCTTCAACCTGTACAACCGCAGCTGGCCCATCTACACGCACTCGTACCAGCTCTCGCCGGCCCGGTTCAACGCCGGCGGCATCGCCAGCGAGTCCATCATCAGCGCGGGCTGCCTGGTCCGCGGCCAGGTGACGCGGTCGGTGCTGTCGCCGGGCGTGGTGGTCGACCCGGGGGCGGTGGTGCAGGGCTCGGTGCTGCACGACAACGTGCACGTGGGGCGCGGTGCGGTGGTGCGCGGCGCCGTCCTCGACAAGAACGTGGAGGTCCCTCCGGGCGCGACCATCGGCGTCAACCCCGAGCGGGACGCGGAGCTGTACACGGTCTCCAAGGGCGGCGTCATCGCCCTGGGCAAGGGGCAGCTGGTCACCTGACGGGACGGCGGACGGGACTTTGTCCTGCCTCTGGACGAAGCCCCCGATCCGTGTTGTCATGCCAACGTCTTGTACATGACAACGTTGGCATGGAGGTTCCGTGCGTCCCCGACGCCTCAGAAACCGCCTCACGTTACTGCTCGCCGCGCTCCTGGCCCTCACCGGCCTGAGCGCCGTCCCCGCGCTCGCGGACGACCCCGCCGGGATCCACGGCCTCAAGGGCGAGTACTACACCCACTCCGCCCCCGGCGCCTTCGACTTCGACACCCTCAAGGCGACGACCTTCGAGAAGAACCTCGACTTCGACAACCTCGAACCGCGCCTGAACTTCACCACCGGCCGCTCCGACGACGTCAGCGTCCGCTGGACCGGGAGGATCGTCCCGGAGCGGACCGGTGCGCACACCTTCTCCGTCTCCGCCGACAACGGCTTCCGCCTCTGGATCGACGGCTCCCTCGCCATCGACCACTGGGTCGACGACTGGGACCGTGAGCAGACCTCGGCGCCGGTCGAGCTGACCGCCGGAACGCCGTACGACATCAAGGTCGAGTACTTCGAGCACTACGGCGGCTCCAACTTCCACCTGCGGTGGACGCAGCCCGGAGCCGCCAAGCAGCCCGTCCCGCAGTCGGCCTTCCGCCTGCCCGAGGGGTTCGACTACGACGGAGCCCTCGCCGCCACCGTCCAGAGCAGCGGCCGCACCCTGAAGCTCGACTTCGCCCGGCCCCTCGCCGCACCCCCGGCCGGGTTCGCCGAGCACCTCACGGCGGTGATCGGCGGCGCCACCTGGCCGCTGGGCGACGTCCGGCCCGACCCGTCCGACCCCACCGCCCTCCTCGTGGCCCTCGACGAGCCCGTCGTCGGCAACAGGACCGGCACGGCCAAGGGCTCCGCCGACGTCCGCTACGACGGCGAGGGCGGCCTCTCCGACGCCGACGGCAACGTTGTCAGCGCCTTCTGGACGAGCGGCCCCAACCACTCGACGTACCAGCTGCGGACCCGCTGGGCCGACGACGTCGGACCGGACAACGCCCTGCCCGAGTACCCGCGGCCGCAGCTGACCCGGGACGACTGGCGCAACCTCAACGGCCGCTGGCAGTTCGCCGCCGCCGAGCCGGGCGAGCAGCCGCCCGTCGGCAGGACGCTGAAGGAGCGCATCCTCGTGCCCTACCCGGTGGAGTCCCAGCTCTCCGGGATCGAACGCCACGAGGACCGCATGTGGTACCGCCGCACCTTCACCGTCCCGCGCGACTGGCACATCGGCTCGGCCCAGCGGCTCAAGCTCAACTTCGGGGCCGTCGACTGGCGCTCCGAGGTCTACGTCAACGGCACGAAGGTCGCCACGCACGAGGGCGGCTACGACAAGTTCGCCGCCGACGTCACCGACGCGCTGCAGCCCGGCCGCACCCAGGAGCTGATCGTCGGCGTGTACGACCCGACCGACGCCGCCTCCGGCGAGAACCCGCCGCTCGGCAAGCAGCGCCTGGACCCCAGCGGCATCTGGTACACCCCGTCCTCCGGCATCTGGCAGACGGTGTGGCTGGAGCCGGTGGCCCGCGACCACGTCGACTCCCTCAAGATCACACCCGACGTGGCCGGGGAGAAGGTCACCGTGGAGGCCCGGGGCGTCCGCGACGGCGTACCCCTCACAGCGACGGCGTACGAAGGCCGGCGCAAGGTGGCCACGGCCCGCGGCCGCACCGGCGCCCCCCTGACCCTGACCGTCCACGACCCGCACCTGTGGTCGCCGGACGACCCCTTCCTCTACAAGCTGGAGGTGAAGGCCGGCGCCGACCGGGTCGGCAGCTACTTCGGGATGCGCTCGATCGCCGTCGAGAAGGTGAACGGCGTGCCCCGCACGCTCCTCAACGGCGAGCCCGTCTTCATGATGGCCACCCTCGACCAGGGCTTCTGGCCGGACGGCCTGCACACCGCGCCCACCGACGAGGCCCTGGCCTACGACCTGAAGGTGCACAAGCAGCTCGGCTACAACTCGGTGCGCAAGCACATCAAGGTGGAGCCCGACCGCTGGTTCTACTGGGCCGACCGGCTCGGACTGCTGGTCTGGCAGGACATGCCGGCGATGACCGCCGGGGTGAACCCGAGCGCCTCCGCCCGCGCCCGCTACGAGCGGGAGCTGAAGGAGATGATCGACGAGCACGTCAGCAGCCCGTCGGTCGTCATGTGGGTGACCTTCAACGAGGGCTGGGGCCAGTACGACGTGGGCCGGGTCGCCGAGCAGGCCAAGGCCTGGGACCCCACCCGCCTCGTCAACAACCAGTCCGGCCTGAACCTCGGTGCCGACGGCAACGCCGGCGACATCATGGACGAGCACGGTTACCCGAGCCCCGCCCTGCCGCCCCGCCCCGACGGGGAGCGCGCCCTGGTCAGCGGTGAGTACGGCGGACTGGGCCTCGCGGTGCCCGGCCACGCCTGGTCCGTGCAGCAGTCGTACGTCGACGTCGACCCGGCCAGCTACACCGAGGACTACCTCGAGAAGCTGGACGAGGTCCGGGCACTGGCCTGCAAGGGCGGCAACGGTGCCGTGTACACCCAGATCGCGGACGTCGAGGGCGAGCTGAACGGTCTGCTCACCTACGACCGTGCGGTGCTCAAGCCCGACACGGCCAAGCTGAGGGCCGCGCACGAGGCGCTGATCCGTGACGCCTCCCGGGTGACTCCCACGGGGTGCCCGGCGCCGCAACCTGTGCTGGACTAGCGGCACATGCACCATGAGTCCCGCCCCCTCACCGGGGCGGGACTCGACCCGCTGTGTACTGTACGTAGTCTGATCATGCTTGACCGTAATCGGCTGGGAGCGATTGACTGCCGGCTCATCCATCGTCGACCGAGGCAAGCCCTTGACTGCTGATCTGCTCGCTCCTCTGGACCTGGCGTTCTGGAACCTCGAGTCCGCGGACCACCCGATGCACCTCGGCGCCCTCGGGATCTTCACCGCGCACTCGCCCACCGCGGGCGCCCACGCGGCGGACCTCCTCGCGGCCCGCGCCGCCGGCGTCCCCGGGCTGCGCATGCGGATCCGCGACGTGTGGCAGCCGCTGCCCGCCGCCCTGCGCAGCCCCTTCTCCTTCGGCGGCGCCGCCCGCGAACCGGACCCGGACTTCGACCCCGTGCACCACGTCCGGCTGCACGCCCCCGCCACCGACTTCCACGCGGCGGCGGGACCCCTCATGGGACGCCCGCTGGAGCGGGGCCGGCCGCCCTGGGAGGCCCATGTGCTGCCGGGTGCGGACGGCGACTGCTTCGCGGTGCTGTTCAAGTTCCACCACGCCCTGGCCGACGGGCTGCGGGCGCTGACCCTCGCCGCGGGCGTCATGGACCCGATGGACCTGCCCGCCTCCCGCCCCCGCCCCGCCGCGCCCCCGCGCCCCCTCCTCCCGGACGTGCGCGACGTGCCCGGGATGGTGCGCGGCGCCCTGTCCGACGTGGGCCGCGCCCTGGACATCGGCTCCGCCGTCGCCCGCTCCTCCCTCGACGTGCGCTCCACCCCGGCGCTCGGCTGCGAGCCGAGCGGCACCCGTCGTACCGCCGGGGTGGTGCTGGACCTCGACGACGTGCACCGGATCCGCAAGACCGTCGGCGGCACGGTCAACGACGTGCTGATCGCCGTCGTCGCCGGCGCCCTGCGCCGCTGGCTCGACGACCGCGGCGACGGCAGCGAGGGCGTCGCCCCCCGGGCCCTGATCCCCGTCTCCCGGCGCCGTCCGCGCACCGCGCACCCGCAGGGCAACCGGCTCTCCGGGTACCTGATACGGCTTCCCGTGGACGACCCGGCCCCGCTGGCCCGCCTGGCCTCGGTCCGGGAGGCCATGGACCGCAACAAGGACGCCGGCCCCCACCGGGGCGCGGGCGCCGTCGCCCTGCTCGCCGACCACGTCCCGGCCCTGGTCCACCGGCTCGGCGGACCCGTCGTCGGGCAGGCGGCACGGCTCTGGTTCGACCTGCTCGTGACCAGCGTGCCGCTGCCCAGCCTCGGCCTGAAGCTCGGCGGCCACCCGCTCACCGCCGTCTTCCCGCTGGCCCCGCTGGCCCCCGGCCACTCCCTGGCGGTCGCCGTCTCCACCTACCGGGGCAGCGTCCACTACGGGCTCGTCGCGGACGGCGAGGCGGTACCCGACCTCGACCTGTTCGCGGCGGCCGTCTCCCGGGAGGTGGCGGAGCTGACCGAGGTGTGCCGGCCCTGAGCGGGCACGGGTTTGGCGGAGCGGCCCGGCGCTGAAGTAAAATTCGCCGTTCGAATGCGGGCGCGACCGGCGCGCCACGACGGCAGAGCAGGGAACGCAGCGGCGATGACGGTGACAGAGGACGGCCCGCAGGCCATCAACGAGGCGAGCGGGCTCCCGTACGGACCCGGTATCGACCCCGAGCGCCTGGCCGTCTGCCTCAGCGTGCTCGAGGAACTCGACAAGCTCGAGGTCGACCATCCGGACGCGATCGCCGTGCGCCGGGCCACCGCGGGCGTCTACCGCACGGTCAAGCAGCGCCGCCGCCAGGAGCGCCGGGCGGCCAAGACCGCCCACGACAAGGCGGTCACCGAGGCCACGGCGACCGGCTCGGCCCAGCGCATCGACGACGAGACCGAGGGCCTGCTGCCCTCCTCGCGCACCGAGGAGGGCCGGATCGCGGGGATACTCCAGCGCCCGCGCTCCTGCTACACCTGCAAGGCGCGCTACGTGGAAGTCGACTACTTCTACCACCAGCTCTGTCCGGACTGCGCCCGCGTGAACCGCGAGAAGCGCGACGTGCGGGCCGACCTCTCCGGCAAGCGCGCCCTGCTCACCGGCGGCCGGGCCAAGATCGGCATGTACATCGCGCTCAGGCTGCTGCGCGACGGCGCCCACACCACGATCACCACGCGCTTCCCCAAGGACGCCATCCGCCGTTTCAAGGCCATGGACGACTCCGCGGACTGGATGCACCGGCTGGAGGTCGTCGGGATCGACCTGCGCGACCCGGCCCAGGCGGTGGCCCTCGCCGAGCAGGTCGCCGAGGCGGGCCCGCTCGACATCCTCGTCAACAACGCGACCCAGACGGTCCGCCGGCTGCCGTCGGCCTACGCCGCCCTCGTCGAGGGCGAGAGCGCGCCGCTGCCCGCCGGTGAACTGCCCGCCCACCACGTCATCGGCGCGTTCAACTCCGGCGCGGTCGACGGCCTCGCCGCGCTGCCGCTCGGCACCAGCGGCCTGGACGCGCAGAAGGTCGCCGACCTCGCCCTGGTCGCGGGCAACGCCAGCGTGGAACGGCATCTGGACGGCACCGCGATCGACGCGGGGGGCCTGGTCCCCGACGTCGTCGACACCAACACCTGGGTGCAGACCATCGAGCAGATCTCCCCGGTGGAGCTGCTGGAGACCCAGCTGTGCAACTACACGGCGCCGTTCATCCTCATCAGCAAGCTGCGCCCCGCGATGGCCGAGGCGGCGAAGAAGGCGGAGAGCGGGCGCGCGTACGTCGTCAACGTCTCGGCGATGGAGGGGGTGTTCGGCCGCGGCTACAAGGGTGCGGGCCACCCCAACACCAACGCCGCCAAGGCCGCGATGAACATGGTCACGCGCACCAGCGCCCAGGAGATGTTCCAGACCGACGGCATCCTGATGACCTCGGTCGACACGGGCTGGATCACCGACGAGCGGCCGCACTACGACAAGCTGCGGCTCGCCGAGGCCGGTTTCCACGCGCCGCTCGACCTGGTCGACGGCGCGGCCCGGGTCTACGACCCGATCGTGCGGGGCGAGGCCGGCGAGGACCTGTACGGGGTCTTCCTGAAGGACTACGCCCCCGGGAAGTGGTAGGGCGCCCCGGGCGGCGGGCCGGTGACGGACCGCCGGTTGCCGCCCGGCCGCGCCAGGGGACCCGGAACGGCGCGAGCACGGCGGCGTGTCTCGAAAGGGCCGTCGCTCACCTACGCCGAACGAGTGATTTGTGAAACGCTTATTGGGCGCCAAAACGGGGCGAAAACCCCCGGTGAACGGCAGATGACGCGCGATCGTTACCGGTTGTTTTCAGCCCCATCGAGCGGGGGTCCGCTCATGTGGTTAACCTGAGGCGGACGGACAGCAGCACGGGTCCTACCCACACCCACGGTCCGTCTGGGACAAGCCGGTTCACCACGGCTGCTCTCCCGTGAGTCGACCGGCGCCACCGCGTCCGAACTGCACATGACACGCAACCCCGAGGGGGCGTCAGGCGCAGCTGGACCGGCGCGTACGTCCCCAGGGTGACCGACACATAAGGAGTGCGCGGTGACACCGGAGAAGACGAAGCGCGATCAGCGCCCCAAGGAACTCGGCGAGCGCGCCGGCCGACGGGCCGACGAGCTCGGCAGCCTCGACGTGTGGGCCCGTTCGGCCCCGATCCGCCTCGCGGGCTACGAGGACGACCTCGCCGAGCCCCACATCCTGCCCAGCGTCGACTGACACGGGCGGGCCCCCACCGCGATCTCCGAGCGCATGGGCGTGCCACACTCGCGCCCATGCTGTCAGGGAAGCAACGGCTGACGACTGGCCTCGCATCTGGCCGTTCTGGCACCGCATCGTCGCCGCGGGCGAGACCTACGCATGGGACCCGGGAACCTCCGAGCAGGAGGCCCGGGTCCTGTGGATGAACCCGGCGAAACGCGTCTGGGTCGTCGAGGACGACGGCGGCGCCGTCGTCGCCTCCGCCTACCTCACCCCCAACTACGGCGGCCCCGCCGCCCGGATCGCCAACGCCGGCTTCATGGTCGACCCCGACCGGGGCGGCCGGGGCCACGGCAGGGCCCTTGCGGAGCACCTGCTGACCGAGGCCCG
Source organism: Streptomyces sp. NPDC026246 (assembly GCF_055567995.1). Classification (NCBI taxonomy): domain Bacteria; kingdom Bacillati; phylum Actinomycetota; class Actinomycetes; order Kitasatosporales; family Streptomycetaceae; genus Streptomyces; species Streptomyces sp. NPDC026246. The sequence goes on from NZ_JBVHPJ010000001.1 coordinate 722,392, forward strand.
GGCCGCCGGGTACCGGGGCATGGTGTTCAACGCCGTCGTCGAGACCAACCCGGCCGTGCGCCTGTGGACCTCGCTCGGTTTCACCGTGCTCGGCACGGTTCCGGACGCCTTCGAGCATCCCCGGCACGGCCTCGTCGGACTGCACATCATGTACCGGGCGCTGTAGGCGGCGGGTGCCGGACCGGTCCGCGAGGGCCCGGCCGCGGCCGTCAGGGCCGGGCGTACGGCCGGGTCATGATCTCCATGTTGTGGCCGTCTGGGTCGTCGAAATAGGCGCCCCGGCCGCCGAACAGGTCGTTCACGCGGCCCGGTTCGGTGTGCCCCGGGTCGGCGTAGTAGGTGACGCCGAGCGCTTCCAGCCGGGCGATCATCGTGCCGAACTGCTCCTCGGGCACCAGGAACGCGTAGTGCTGCGGCTGGACGGGCTCGTCGCGCTTCTCGTAGTAGTCGAGGGTCACGCCGTTGCCCAGGTCGACCGGGAGGAAGGGGCCGAACGGGGCGCCGACCTCCAGACCCAGGACGGCCGCCAGGAACTCCGCCGACAGGCGGCGGTCGGAGGCGTAGACGGCGGTGTGGTCGAGGCGGGCGACCGTGGTCGGCGACTCGGTGCGGGAAAGGGGGGACAAGGGTGGCTGCTCTCCGGGTGTCGGGTCGGTGACGAGGCGCCGCTGAGGGGCGCGGGAGCGAGGACGCGCAGACGTGAGGCGGGGCGCGTGCCCTTGCCGGCGCTCGGAGGGGCCGGGGCGGGGCCGTCCCCGCCGGGCTCACTCCGAGGCCGGGCGCCTCACTCGTGCTTGGCCTACGGCCGACCCGGCAGTCACCCGGCCGACTCTAGCCGACCGGCGCGGTGCGCGGCCACGGCTTTCGGGCCTCCAACTGTTCGGCGAGCGCGAGGAGTCGGGACTCCGAGCCCGGCAGTCCGACCAGCTGCACCGAGCAGGGGGCGCCGGAGGGGAGGGTGCCGAAGGGAACCGCCATCGCAGGCCAGCCGGTCAGGTTCCACGGCGGGGTCAGAGGCGAGTAGGCGGTGTTGGCCAGCAGGTTGCGCAGCCAGCCGCGTTCGTGCCACGGGCCGGCCTGGGGGGAACGGCGGGCGAGCGCGGGGGTGAGCAGCACGTCGTGCTCCGCGAAGAACGGCTCCAGCCGCTGCCGCAGCTTCTCGCGTCCCGCACCGGAGGCCACCGACGTGACGAAGGGGCGGCCGATGCGCGCATGGACGCGGGTGCGCCGGGTCAGCCGGTCCGGATCGAGGGCCCGGGCGTCGGCGGCCGTGCCCGCCGTCCAGTGGACCAGCGAGGTCGTCGCCAGGGACAGGGGGTAGGGCGGGTCGGCGCGGCGGACCTGGTGGCCCGCCCGCATCAGCACGCCGGCCGCGTCCCGGGCGGCCGCCGCGTAGGGGCGGCTGACGGTGGTCCCGGCCAGCGGGCTGCGCAGCGACACCGCCACCCGGAGCGTTCCGGAGCCGGGCCCGAACTCCGTTCCGGCGAGGACCGACAGCACCAGCCGGGCGTCCTCGACGGTGGTGGCGAGCGGGCCGTGCTCGGCCATGCCGAACCAGGTGCTGCCGTCGCCCGTCGGCACCACGCCGCGGCCGGGCTTCACGGTGACGAGGCCGCAGTTGGCGGCCGGTATACGCAGGGAGCCCATGCCGTCGTTGCCGAGCGCGACGGGAACCATCCCGGCGGCGACGGCGGCGGCGCTGCCGCCCGACGAACCACCGGCGGAGCGCGAGGGGTCCCAGGGGTTGCGGGTCACGCCCAGCACGCCGTCCGTCGTCCCGAAGACGCACAGTTCCGGCACGTGCGTCAGCCCCACGACCACCGCCCCGGCCGCCCGCAGCCGGGCGACCGTCACGTGGTCCCGTTCGGCCGGTGTGTCCGGCGTCGCGGCCGAGCCGATGCGGGTGGACTCACCGCGCACCGGCAGGTTGTCCTTGACGGCGACGGGCACCCCGGCCAGCGGCAGCTCCGCGAAGTCGCCGCGGGCCGCCACCTCGTCCGCCTCCGCCAGCGCCGCACGGGCGCGCACGGCACGGAACGCGCCCACCCGGCCGTCGAGCCGCTCGATCCGGGCGAGGTGCTCGGCCACCACATCGCGGGGCGTGACCCGCTTGTCGCGGACGGCGGCGGATATCTCGGCGGCGGTGCGGCCGGCCCAGGTGGTCACAGCGGCTCCTCGGAAGGATCGACACGGACTTACTGACGAGTACGCAAGGAGAACTGTGCACCCGGTGGTCCGTGCGCGTCGAGGCCACCGGGCGGGCCGGGGGCGGCCGGTACGGCGGGGCCGGACCTCGCAGGGGAGCACCATCAGCGCAGATGGCGGGCGAAGAAGGCCTCGGTGACATCCATCTCGGCGGCCCATCGGGGACCGAAGGTGTGGCCCTCGCCGGGGACCCTGCGCAGCTCGACGTCCTTGCCCGCCGCGTCGAACACGGCGGCCGCCTCCCGGGACCAGGCCGGCGGGCAGGTCTCGTCCGCGGTGCCGTGCTGGATCAGCAGCGGCTCGGTCACGCGGTCGGCGTAGGTGAGGGGGGAGACGCCGCGCCAGAACGCCGGGTTCTCCTCGGGAGTGCCGTGCTCGTCCTCGATCTCGGCGACGACCGGGTCGCCGTCGGGCCGCTGGAAGTGGTCGAGGTTCTCCTCCGGGCGGGCGCTCACCGGGGCGTACGCCACGGCGGCGTCGAACAGGCCGGGCGCCACGACCAGCGTGTTGTACACGACCCCGCCGCCCATGGACCGGCCGAACAGCCCGATGCGGTCGCCGTCGATCTCCGGGCGCCCGGAGTCGCGCAGGGCCAGTGCGGCCCCGATGACGTCCTCGGTGTAGCCGAGGCGCAGGTCGACGTCGTTGTCCGGGTCGTCGTCGGAGCGGGCGTGGTTGCGGTAGTCGGTGTGCAGGACGACGTAGCCCTCGCGGGCCAGGCGGTCCTGCTCGCGCGGCATGCCCTGGCCGCTGACGTAGACGTCCGGGTCGATGTAGCCGTGGGCCAGCACCAGCGCCGGGAACGGCCCCTCGCCCTCGGGGACGTTCATGACGCCCGAGATGGTCAGGCCGTTCGCCTCGTACGTGACCGCGCGGCGGGTGTAGGCGGAGGTCCGGTCGAGTACGTCGCCGAGCCGGAGATCCGAGCCGGTGTGCTCGCGCCGCATCAGCGCCGGGAGGGAGACCGGGTCGACCGGCCCGGGGGAGGGGGAGGCGCTGCTCGGGCTCTGCTCACCGGCCGCACGCGTGGTCACGGTGCCGGTCGCGGGCGCGGCGGACCCGTCACCGCCGGTGCAGCCGCCCGCGACGGCCAGCAGCAGCCCGGCGGCGGCACAGGCGGTGCCGCGTGGGCGCATACCGTCCATTGTGCCGCGGCGCTGCCCGGCGGGCCCGGGGAGTTGGGGGGCGGGGTCAGGCGGTCGGTGCGCGGGGGCGCGGTGTCGCCGGTGAGTGGCAGGGGGCACCGGGGCGCCGGGGCGTGATCTGCGGTGGTGCCGCCGGGGCCCGCCGCCGGGTGCCGGTCCTGGTTCGCGGGCCCGTCGGGCCGGTCCGTCGCGGGAGCGTGGGGGGTTCGGCCGGGCGGGCGGCCAGGGCGTGGGCCCTGGTGCTGTCGGGCGGGCCCTACGGCATGACCCGGGACGGCCCCGTGCTGTTCCGTTCGATCAGTTCCGGCACCGGTACCCGTACGGTCCGGGCCGGGCCGCCGTCCAGGAGGGCGGTCAGCTCGCGTGCCGCCGTGCGGCCGAATTCCACGCTGTCCCGGGACAGCGCCGACAACCACGGCTTGACCAGACGGCACAGTGCGGAGTCCTCCCAGGCCACCACGGACACGTCGGCCGGAACGGCGAAGCCCAGGTCGGCCGCGGCGGCGACGCCCGCGACGGCCATCACGTCGTTGTCGTAGATCAGGGCCGTCGGGGCGGCCGGTCCGCTCAGCACCCGGCGGGTGACCGCCGCACCCGCTTCGTCCGAGTAGTCGGTCGGGACCGACTGCACCGCGGACAGGCCCCGCCGCTCCGCCTCGGCCCGCAGCGTGCGGATCCGGCGCTCGGTGTGGGCCAGTCCGGGCAGCCCCGCGATGTGCGCGATCCGCCGGTGGCCGAGCGCGTACAACCCGTCCACCACCGCCGCCATCGCGCCCGCGTCGTCCGCCCACACCGTCGACAGCCCCGGGTGCCGCTCCTCGGGGTCACCGCCGATCACCACGCCCGGCAGCCCGAGTTCGTCGAGCAGGGCGGGCCGGGGGTCGTCGGTGCGGGGGTCGACCACGAGGACCCCGTCGACCCGGTGCTCGGCCCACCACCGCCGGTACACCGCGCACTCGTCGTCGATGTCCTCGGCGATCTGGAACAGCAGCCCCAGATGCCGCTCCGCGAGGACCTCCTGGATGCCGGAGACGAGCTGCAGGAAGAACGAGTCCACGCCCAGTGTCCCCGCCGCACGGGCCAGGACGAAGCCGACGGTCGCGGCGCCCTCGCCGGACAGGGCGCGCGCCGCCGTGCTGGGCCGCCAGCCCAGTTGCTCGGCGACCCGGCGCACCCGGTCCCGGGTGACCTCGGAGACACCGGGCCTGCCGTTCAGCGCGAAGGAGACCGCGCTCTCGGAGACCCCGGCCCGCCGGGCGATGTCCTTCATCGTCGGCCGGCGGGCCGGCGAGCGCTTTCCCGTCACCCTTGCTCTCCATTCGGCGTGCCACGGCATGTGCACTAATGCGCTTGAGTGCCAGCACCCTAAAGCGCATTAGTGATCGAGCGCAAGAGACGCAATAAAACCGCTTTGACCTGCTCAGATGTCCAACTAATGACTTTAGCTGAGCGGAATCCATTGACTTCCCCGGAGGTGGCGATGCAAGGTCTGCCCCGGCACTAAATTCCGCCGTCCCCGCCCCGTTCCCCGCCCCCGTTCCCCCGAAGGAGCCGGTCCCCGTGCGCATCCCCCGCAGAGCCTTCGCCGCCGCTGCCGTCGCCGTCCTGCTGCCCCTCAGTGCCTGCGGTTCGGGGGACGACGGGGGCGGTTCGGGCGACGCCTCCGGCAAGGTCGAGGGCGACATCACCTTCCAGACCTGGAACCTGCGCGCCAACTTCAAGCCCTACTTCGAGGGCCTGATCGCCGAGTTCGAGAAGAAGCACCCGGGCACCGACGTGAAGTGGGTCGACCAGCCCGCCGAGGGCTACGCCGACAAGATCAGCGCCGACGCCGCCGGCGGCACCCTGCCCGACGTCGTCAACGTCTCGCCCGACCTCGTGGCGCCCCTCGCCAAGGCCGGACTGGCCCTCGACCTGGACAAGGCCGCGCCGCAGTACGAGAAGGAGTACCTGCCCGGCGCCTGGTCCGGCCACCGGATACCGGGCATGACCGGCACGTACGCCTTCCCCTGGTACCTCAACACCGGCCCGCTGTTCTACAACAAGACCCTCTTCGCGCAGGCCGGGCTCGACCCGGAGAAGCCGCCGAGGACGTACGACGACCTCTTCGCCGACGCCCTGCGGATGGCGGACAGGAGCGACGGGAAGGTCGCCACCCTCGCCAACGTGCCCACCATCGAGGACTTCGGCCGCTACGGTGTCCCGCTGATGAACAAGGAGGGCACCGCCTTCACCTTCAACGACGCCAAGGGCGTGGAACTCCTCACCAAGTACAAGGAGTTGTACGACGCCAAGGCCCTCGACCGGCAGGCCCTGACCGCCACGCCCGAGTCCTCCGGCAAGAAGTTCCTCACCGGGGCCGTCGCCATGAACCCCGGCAGCGCCCTCGACCTCGGGAACTTCAAGAAGCAGGCGCCGAGCCTGTACAAGAACATCGGCATCACCGACCAGATCACCAGCACCGGGCACGTCAACATGTACGTGATGGGCGTGATGGTGAACTCCCGGTCCGAGCGCAAGCCCGCGGCGGTCGCCTTCGCGCACTTCGTGACCGACGCGGCGCACCAGATGTCCTTCGCCAAGAAGGTCGCCATCTTCCCCAGCACCGCCGGTTCCCTGGACGACCCGTACTTCACGAAGGAGGACGGCACCGACGAGACCCGCGTCCGCGTCGCCGCCGCCAAGTCGCTGAAGACGGCGGTGAACTACACGCCGGTGCTGTTCAGCGAGCAGATGAAGATCGCGCTGCGCAACCAGGTCGCCAAGGCGCTCCAGGGCAAGCAGAGCCCGAAGGAAGCTCTCGACAACGCTGTCAAGGAGTGCGACCGGCTCCTGACGCAGCAGGGCTGACCCACCATGGCTTCCTCCGGCATCCCCCGGGTGCGGCGTCAACTGCCGTCCAGCCCATGGCTGTTCGCCGCACCCGGGCTGCTCGTCACCGGCGCGTTCGTGCTCTACCCGTTCCTCTCCACGCTGGTCAATTCCTTCACCGACCGCCGCACCCTGATCCCCGGGACGTTCGTGGGGCTCGCCAACTTCCGTGAGCTGCTGCACGACGACATGTTCTGGATCGGCCTGCGCAACAGCACCCTCTACGTCGTCGGAGTCGTGCCCCTGCTGGTCGTCCTGCCGCTGCTGCTCGCGCTGCTGGTGCAGAAGAACATCCCCGGCATCACGTTCTTCCGGTCCGCGTTCTACACCCCCGTCGTCGCCTCGATCGTCGTGGTCGGCCTGATCTGGGTGTGGCTCCTCGACGACCGTGGACTGGTCAACGCGGTGCTGGAGGCGGCCGGTGCGGACAAGGTCGCCTTCCTCAGCGACCAGTGGCTGCTGTTGCTCAGCGCCATGGCCGTCACGGTGTGGAAGGGCCTCGGCTACTACATGATCATCTATCTGGCGGCGCTCGGGAACGTACCGCGCGAACTGCACGAGGCCGCCGCCGTCGACGGGGCGGGCGCCGTGCGCCGGTTCCTGACCGTGACCGTCCCCGCCGTCCGATCCACCATGGTGCTCGTCGGGGCGCTCTCCTCGGTCGCCGCGTTCAAGGTGTTCTCCGAGGTGTACCTGCTGGCCGGCCCGAGCGGCGGTCCGGCCGGTGAGGACACCACCCTCGTCATGCTCGTGCAGCGCACCGGCACCGGCCTGAGCGGCCGGGTCGGCTACGCCTCCGCGCTCTCCGTCGTCGTCTTCGCTGTGACCGTCGCCCTGATGCTGCTCGTGCTGCGCGCCGACCGCAAGGAGGACTCGTGAGCGTCCTGGAGAAGGCACCCGACGAGCGGAAGGCGCCCGTCACGGCCCGCGAACCACGGATCACCGACGAGCACGGCCGCCGCGTCCGGGTGTGGGAACTCGCCCTGCGCTACGTCCTGCTGCTCGCCGTCCTCGCCCTGACCATCGGCCCGTTCCTGTGGCAGCTGTCCACCTCCCTCAAGGGCCCCACCGAGGACATCTACAGCTCCCCGCCGACGTTCCTCCCGGGCGACCCCACCCTGCACAACTACGAGCGGGTCGCCGCCACCATTCCCGTGTGGGACTACGCCCTCAACTCCCTGAAGGTCGCCACCGCCAACGTCGTCACCAACTGCGCCGGCTCGGCCCTCGCCGGCTACGCCCTGGCCCGCCTGCGCTACCGCGGCCGCCGCGCCGCCACCCTGGCCTTCGTCCTGGCGATGCTCGTCCCCGTCGAGGGCATCATCATCGCCCAGTTCACCACCATGCGGGAGCTCGGCCTCAACAACACCCTGGTCGGCGTGGTCCTGCCGGGCTGCATCGGCGCCATGAACGTCCTGCTGATGCGCAACGCCTTCCTCAACCTGCCCTACGAGATCGAGGAAGCGGCCTTCGTCGACGGAGCCAACGTGTGGCAGCGGTTCCTGCGCATCGCCCTGCCCTCGGTCAAGGGCACCCTCGCCGTCGTCGCGATCTTCGCCTTCATGGGTGCCTGGGACGACTTCCTGTGGCCGCTCATCGTGCTCAGCGACCCCTCCAAGTTCACCCTCACCATCGGCCTCAACTACCTGCACGGCACCTTCGCCAACGACGAACGCCTCGTCGCCGCGGGCACGATCATCGCCGTCGCGCCGCTGATCGCCCTGTTCGCCTGCCTCCAGCGCTACTTCTTCCGCGGCGTCGGCGAGGGCGCCGTCAAGGGCTGACCCCGCCGACCCCGTACCTCCGTCACAAGGACCCGCATGCCTCCTGCCGTGCGCTTCGGCGTCAACTACACGCCCAGCGAAGGGTGGTTCCACCACTGGCTCGACTTCGACCTCGACTCCGTGCGCGCCGACCTCGACTCGATCGCCGCGCTCGGCCTCGACCACGTCCGCGTCTTCCCGCTGTGGCCGTACTTCCAGCCCAACCGCACCCTCATCCGCCCGCGGGCCGTGGAGCAGCTGGTCGCGCTCGCCGACGCCGCCGCCGAACGCGGGCTGGACGTCAACGTGGACGGTCTGCAAGGGCACTTGAGCAGCTTCGACTTCCTGCCCGCCTGGACGCGGACCTGGCACCGGCGCAACCTGTTCACCGACCCCGACGTGCTCGACGGCCAGGCGAACCTGCTGCGCACCCTCGCCGCCGCCCTCGCCGACCGGCCCAACTTCATCGGCATGACCCTCGGCAACGAGGTCAACCAGTTCTCCGCCGGACCCCACCCCGACCCGGACCGGGCCACGCCCGGCGAGATCGACACCTGGCTCACCCGGATGCTCGCCGCCTGCGAGGAGGGCGCCCCGGGCCGGCTGCACCTGCACGCCGAGTACGACGCCACCTGGTACCAGGACGACCAGCCCTTCACCCCGGGCCAGGCCGCCCGGCACGGCGCCGTCACGGCCGTGCACTCCTGGGTGTTCAACGGCACCGCCCAGCGCTACGGCCGCACCTCCGTGCCGAGCGAGCACCACGCCGCCTACCTGGTCGAGCTGAGCAAGGCCTGGGCCGGCGACCCGCACCGGCCGGTGTGGCTCCAGGAGGTCGGCGCCCCCGCGCCCCTGGTCCCGCCCGAGCACGCCGCCGCCTTCACCGAGGCCACCGTCGCGCACGCCCTGGACTGCCCGGACCTGTGGGGCGTCACCTGGTGGTGCTCCCACGACGTCTCCCGCGGCCTCGCCGACTTCCCCGACCTGGAGTACGGACTGGGCCTGCTGACCAACGACCGCAAGCCGAAGGACACCGCCCTGGTGCTGGAACGGGCCGCACGCTCGGCGCCGCCCGCGCCGGCGGCCCGCACCACCGCGCTCACGGTGCCCGCCGACCCCTCCGCCCGTTCCCTGTGCGCGCCCGGCGGGCCCGTCTTCGAGGCCTTCTTCCGGCTGGTCGCCGACGGGGCACGCCCCACCACCGTCCTCGACACCCGGACCACCGACCGGAAGCACCTGTCCGCACGCGGCATCACCGAGACCGTCACCGCCGACCAGGTCCTCGAAGGAGGCACCCGCCCGTGACCCCCACCAGACGCACCGTGCTGCTCACCGCCGCCGCTGCCGCCCTCGTCCCCGCCCTGCCCGCGACCGCCGCCCCGCGGGCCGCCACCCCGCCCCTCGCGTCCTACTGGTACCCCGACTCCCTCCCCGAGGGCACCCCCGGTCCCGGCATCACCTGGCGCAGCCTGAAGTCCTGGCGCGCCGAGACCGATCCCGACCTCCCCTTCAACGCCGCCTCCGTCCCCCTGGCCCGGCGCTTCACCCCGGCACCCGCCAACCCCACCGCCCGCGCCGGGCAGGCCCGCGTCCAGTCGCTCGTCTCCTTCGGCCCCACGGCCGGCAACCCCTCCCAGGGCGCACCCACCGCCGACTTCTACGCCCTCTCCCACTGGGCCTACATCGACGAGCTGGTCTTCTGGGGCGGCTCCTCGGGCGAAGGACTCGTCCTGGCGCCCAACGCACCGGTCGTGGACGCCGCCCACCGGCACGGCGTCCCCGTCCTCGGCAACGTCTTCCTGCCGCCCGTCGCCTACGGCGGGCAACTGCGCTGGACCCGCGACCTGGTGCAGAAGGACGCCGCCGGGCGGCACCCGCTCGCCGCGCAACTGGTCGCGGTCGCGCGGGCCCACGGGTTCGACGGCTGGTTCGTCAACGCCGAGACCGGGGGAGGGGACGCCGCCCTCGGCGCGGACATGCTGAGCTTCGTCCGGGAACTGAAGTCCCTCGCCGCGGCCGCGGGGCAGCGCGTCACCTGGTACGACGCGATGACCGTGAACGGCTCGGTCAGCTGGCAGGGCGCCCTCAACGGGCAGAACGAGCCGTTCTTCCGGACCTCCGACGACATGTTCGTCGACTTCCGCTGGACCCCGGACGGTCTGGTCTCCTCCGCCGGCCGCGCTGAGCAACTGGGCCGCAGCCGCTACGACCTGTGGGCCGGCGTCGACGTCGAGGCCGGCGGCTGGAACACCTCGGTGCGGTGGGACGCGATCGTGCCGCAGGACCGGGCCCACCTCGCCTCCGTCGGCCTCTACCGGCCCGAGTGGACCCGCAACCACCTGCCCGCCGACCGGCGGGACCCGGCCTCCTTCCACACCGCGGACGACCGCTTCTGGACCGGCCGCTCCCTCGATCCCTCGCGCCCCGACGGCACGGACCCCTGGCGGGCACCCGCCGTGACCGTCGCCGACCGCTCGACCGTCACCTCGGTGCCGTTCGCCAGCTCCTTCAACACCGGGCACGGGCTGCGCTGGTACGAGGACGGCGCGATCACGTCCGACACCCCCTGGAACCACCTCGGGCTGCAGGACCGGCTGCCCTCCCGGCGCTGGGTGGTGCACACCGAGGGCAGCCGCCCCGCGGTCTCCTTCGACTTCGAGGACGCCTGGCGCGGCGGCAGCAGTGTCCTCGTCGACGGCGACCTGACCGAACCGGCCGTCCTCGACCTGTACGCCACCCGGCTGCCCTTCACGCCGGACACGGTCGTCGAGCTGACCCACCGCACGGACGCCGGCCGGGTCGGCGTGGAACTGGCCGTCGCCACCGGCGAACCGCACACCCCGGGCGCCGCACCGCCGTACCGGTACGTCCCCGTACGGGCCTCGGACACCTGGCACACCTCGACCGTGCGGCTCACCGGTCCGCCCGGGACCGTTCGGGTGCTCGGCGTCCGGCTCACCCCCCTGGGCGCCGGCGGCCCCGTACGGTGGCGGCTCGGCGCACTCGCCGTGCGGACCGCCTCGCGGGCCACCCCGGCCGCCCCCACGGGCCTGCGCGTCGGCGCCGCGTCCGGCGGGGACCTGCGCCTGCTGTGGAACCCGGCCCGCGGCGCCGTCCGCCACTACACCCTGCACCGCCGGCTCCCCGACGGCACCCGCCGCTTCCTCGGCGGCACCTGCCAGCGGGCGTTCTTCGTCGCGGGGCTGGAACCCGAGCAGGGCGAGCGGGCCGCACGGTTCGAACTGCGGGCCGTGGGGGAGCTCTACACCTCGTCGGCACCCGTGACCCTGACCCACCCCTGGTAACCAGCCCTGGTCACCACCCCCCTAGGGAGCATCCCGTATGCATGACGACCGCAGCCTGGTCGAAGCCCGCCTCAAGCGTGTCCTCGACGAGCGCGTCCGCCCCGCCGTGTACCCCGAGTCCGTGCCGCTCCAGGTCGCCGTGTGGCACGCGCCGGGCGAGCCCGTCCCCGTCGCCGAGGGCCTCGCGGCCGCACCCGAGCCGATCGAGGTGGGCGCCCGCTGGGGTGCTCCCTGGGGCACCAGCTGGTTCCGTGTCACCGGCACGGTCCCCGAGGCCTGGGCCGGCCGGACCGTCGAGGCGATCCTGGACCTCGGCTTCGACGAGAACATGCCCGGCTTCCAGTGCGAGGGCCTGGTGTACCGGCCCGACGGCACGCCCGTGAAGGGCCTCAACCCGCGCAACCAGTGGGTACGCGTCGGCGCCCCCGCCGAGGGCGGTGAGCAGGTGTGCCTGCACGTCGAGGCCGCGTCCAACCCCGTCATCCTCGACTACCACCCCTTCCTCCCCACGCAGCTCGGCGACAAGGAGACCGCCGGCAGCGAACCGCAGTACACCCTCGCCCGCATGGACCTCGCCGTCTTCGACGAGACGGTGTGGCAGCTCGTGATCGACCTGGAGGTCCTGGGCGAGCTGATGGCCGAGCTCCCCGTGGAGTCGGCGCGCCGCTGGGAGATCCTCCGGGCGGTCGACAAGGCACTCGACGCCCTCGACCTCCAGGACGTCAACGCCACCGCCGCAGCCGCCCGTTCGCGTCTCGCCGAGGTTCTCGCCACGCCCGCCGCCCCCTCCGCCCACCGCATCAGCGCCGTCGGGCACGCCCACATCGACTCGGCGTGGCTGTGGCCGCTGCGCGAGACCGTGCGCAAGGTGGCCCGCACCACCGCCAACATGACCGCGCTGCTCGACGACGAGCCGGAGTTCGTCTTCGCCATGTCGCAGGCCCAGCAGTGGGCGTGGGTGCGCGACCACCGGCCCGAGGTGTGGGCCAGGGTGAAGAAGGCCGTGGCCGACGGGCGGTTCGTGCCGGCCGGCGGCATGTGGGTGGAGTCCGACACCAACATGCCCGGCTCCGAGGCGATGGCCCGGCAGTTCGTGCACGGCAAGCGGTTCTTCCTCGACGAGTTCGGCATCGAGAACGACGAGGCGTGGCTGCCGGACACCTTCGGCTTCGCCGCGGGCCTGCCGCAGATCATCAAGGCCGCCGGCGCGAAGTACCTGCTGACCCAGAAGATCTCCTGGTCGCAGACGAACAAGTTCCCCCACCACACCTTCCGGTGGGAGGGCATCGACGGCACACGGATCTTCACCCACTTCCCGCCCGTCGACACCTACAACTGCTCCATGAGGGGCAGCGAGATCGCCCACGCGGCCCGCAACTTCAAGGACAAGGGCGTCGCGCGTCACTCCCTCGCCCCGACCGGCTGGGGCGACGGCGGCGGCGGCACCACCCGCGAGATGGTCGCCAAGGCGGCCCGGCTGCGCGACCTCGAGGGTTCGGCCACGGTCACCTGGGAGACCCCGCAGGCCTTCTTCGAGAAGGCCGCCGCCGAGTACCCCGAACCGCCCGTCTGGGTCGGTGAGCTGTACCTGGAGCTGCACCGCGCCACCCTCACCAGCCAGGCGAAGACCAAGCAGGGCAACCGCCGCAGCGAGCACCTGCTCAGGGAGGCCGAACTGTGGGCCGCAACGGCGGCCGTGCGCACCGGGTTCCCCTACCCGTACGAGGACCTGGACCGCATCTGGAAGACGGTGCTGCTGCACCAGTTCCACGACATCCTGCCCGGCTCGTCCATCGCCTGGGTGCACCGCGAGGCCCGCCGGACCTACGAGCGGGTGGCCGAGGAACTGGAGCGGATCATCGACGCCGCCCAGCGCGCCCTCGCGGGCGAGGGGCGGACCCCGCTGGTCTTCAACGCCGCCCCGCACACCCGGGCCGGTGTCCCGGCCGGCGGTGCGGGCATCCCGGCCGAGCCGGCGCGCACGGCCCGCACCGACCGGCCCGGAGGGGGGCACGTCCTGGACAACGGCCTGCTCCGGGTCGAGATCGACGCCCGGGGACTCGTCGTGTCCGCGTACGACGTCGAGGCCGACCGGGAGACCGTCGCCCCGGGCCGGGCCGCGAACCTGCTCCAGCTGCACCCCGACTTCCCGAACATGTGGGACGCCTGGGACGTCGACGAGTTCTACCGCAACACGGTCACCGACCTCACCGATGCCGAGGAGGTCGCCCCCGACGGCGAGGGCGTACGGGTCGTCCGGTCCTTCGGCGCCTCCCGCGTCACCCAGCTGCTGTCCCTGGCTCCGGGGGAGCGGCGGCTGGTCGTGGACACGGAGGTCGACTGGCACGAGACGGAGAAGTTCCTCAAGCTCGCCTTCCCGCTCGACGTGCACGCCGAACGGTACGCGTCCGAGACCCAGTTCGGGCACTTCCACCGGCCCACCCACACCAACACCTCCTGGGAGGCGGCCAAGTTCGAGGCGTGCAACCACCGGTTCGTCCACCTGGAGGAACCGGGCTGGGGCGTCGCGGTCGTCAACGACTCCACCTACGGCCACGACGTGACGCGCACCGTCCGCACCGACGGCGACGGCGGCACGACCACCACCGTGCGCGTGTCCCTGCTGCGTGCTCCCCGCTTCCCCGACCCGGAGACCGACCAGGGCGTGCACCGCTTCCGGCACGCGCTGGTGCCCGGCGCCGGCATCGGCGACGCGGTCCGCGAGGGCTGGCGGATCAACCAGCCCGAGCGGCGGCTGTCCGGCGCCGGCGAGGTCGCGCCGCTGGTGACGTCGGACCAGGACGCCGTGGTCGTCACGGCGGTCAAGCTGGCCGACGACGGCAGCGGTGACGTCGTGGTCCGCTTCCACGAGGCGTTCGGCGGCCGGGCGCGCGCCACGCTCACCGCCGGATTCGAGGTGGCGGGCGTCGCGATGACGGACCTGCTGGAACGCCCGCTGGCCGGGGCGCCGGCAGCGGAGGCGGACGGCGGGCGGATCGCGGTGCGGCTGCGCCCGTTCGAGTTGGTGACGCTGCGGCTGCGGCGCGCCTGACGGTCGCGGGGAGACGCGGGTCACGTCCCTCGGATGTCACATCGGGGTGAGCCGTCGGCTCATGAGGGCGTAGGCACCGACAGCGACGAAGGAGCTCGGCATGAGCGCACGTCTGGACGTCTTCGCCACCCCGGGCGGGGGCAGGCTCGTCAAGCAGTTCACCTCCGTGGGGCGGCTGGTCGTGGAGTCACCACTGCCGGCCGCCACCCGGGAGCTGGTCTCGCTGCGGGTGAGCCAGATCAACGGGTGTGCCGTCTGCATCGACATGCACACCAAGGAGGCCGCGGCGGCGGGCGAGACCGCCGTACGCCTCCACCTGGTCGCGGGCTGGCGGGAGGCCACGGTGTTCACCGAGGCCGAACGCGCCGCGCTGGAGCTGGCCGAGGAGGGCACCCGCATCGCGGACGGCGCGGGCGGTGTCCCGGACGAGGTGTGGGAGCGGGCCGTGAAGCACTACGACGAGGAGCAGCTCGTCGCGCTCGTCACCCTGATCGCCTTCATGAACACCGCGAACCGGCTGAACGTCATCCTGCGGCAGCCGGCGGGTGACTACCGGCCGGGTCGGTTCACCTGACGGGCCGGACCGGCCCGTCGCACGCGCGGTCCCGCGTGCGGCACTTCCCCGGCCCGGTGGTGATCCGGGAGGGTCACCACCGGGCACCCGGGGCACGGGACCTCCCGGGCCGCCGGCGCCGCCGGGGCCGGAGCCGGACGTGGAAGGAGCCGAGGGGATGAGCGAGCACGAGGGCCGTGCGGGCCTGCCGCGGGACGGGCGGGGGCCCGGGGACGCGCCGGGTGGCCCGGTGAACCGGCTCGGCGGCAGCGGCGTCCGGGTCGGCGCCCTGTCCTTCGGCGCCGCCGCCATCGGCAACCTGTACACCGAGGTCGGCGAGGCCGAGGCGTACGAGGCCGTGGACGCCGCCTGGCAACGGGGCATCCGCTACTTCGACACCGCCCCGCACTACGGCCTCGGCCTGTCCGAGCGCCGCCTGGGCGCGGCCCTGCGCGCGAGGCCCCGCGACCAGTACACGATCTCCACCAAGGTGGGCCGCCGCCTGGAGAGCGCCGACGGCGGCGGTGACGACCTCGCGGGCGGCTTCGCCGTGCCCGCCACCCATCGCCGGGTGTGGGACTTCAGCGCCGACGGGATCCGCCGCACACTGGAGTCCAGCCTCGAACGGCTCGGTCTCGACCGCGTCGACGTCGTCTACCTCCACGACCCGGACGAGCACGCCGAGTGGGCGTTCCGCGAGGGGTATCCGGCGCTGGAGGAGCTCCGCTCGCAGGGCGTGATCCGTGCGATCGGGGCGGGCATGAACCAGGCGGAGATGCTCACCCGCTTCGTCCGCGACACCGACGTCGACGTGGTGCTGTGCGCCGGCCGCTACACCCTGCTCGACCAGAGCGCGCTGCGCGACCTGCTGCCCACGGCCCAGGCGCGCGGCAGGTCCGTCGTCATCGGCGGCGCCTTCAACTCCGGCCTGCTGGCCGGCCCGGAGCCGGGCGCGCGGTACGACTACGCCGTCGCGCCGGCGGAGCTGGTGCGGCGAGCGCTGCGGCTGAAGGCGCTCGCCGATCGCCACGGCACCACGCTGCGCGCCGCCGCCCTGGCGTTCTGCGCCGCGCACCCGGCCGTCGCCACCGTCCTCGTCGGGGCCCGCTCGGCTCACGAAGTGCGCGACTGCGCCGACCAGTTCGCCGCCCGGGTGCCGCGGGCGTTCTGGCAGGACCTGCGCACCGAGGGCCTCCTGCCCGCCGAGGCCCTCGTACCGGGCGAGGCCCCCGTGCCGGGCGAGGACCCGTCGCGGCAGCCGTCCTGACCGGCGTCCCGGCGGGCGGGACTACGGCCGGTGCACCGGCTTCGTCAGCCGCGTCGGAGGCAGGAACTCCCGCACATACGTGCGTTCCCAGCACGCGCCCGTCTCCCGCAGCTCCCGCCACGTCGTGAAGCGGTAGCGGAACAGCCGGGCGCGCACGTACCGCGGGGGCGCGTCCGGCGGGAACGGGGAGCGGCGCAGCAGCCTCAAGGTGTCCCGGTCGCCCTCCAGCAGCCGCTCCACGAACGTCCCGAACCAGGACTCGGCGTAGGCGGGGGAGAGGGCCGCGAACCACATCAGCCAGTCCAGGCGCAGATGGTAGGGCGCGAACTGCCGCGGCCAGCGCCGCGGATCCCCCGGCTTGCCGCGGAACTCGTACTCCCGCCAGCCGGAGTCCGGCCGCGGCGCGCTGTCCGCGGTGCCCTCCACCACCACCTCGTAGCGCACCCGGCTCACGCTGCCGAACGCCCCGTAGGTGTTCACCAGGTGCAGCGGGTCGAAGGAGCGGTTCATCACCTGCCGCCGGGACAGCATGTTGCGCACCGGCCGCACGCTCAGGGCCAGCAGCACGGCGCACACCGTCAGCACGACGACGGCGAACCACAGCGGGGCGTCCGGTACGGCGGGCGGGTCGGCCGGGAACCGCACCGCCGACAGCGCCAGCACGATCGTGATCCAGTTCAGCCAGGAGAAGTTGCCCGACAGCACCAGCCACAGCTGGGTGACGATCATCAGCGCCGCGGCGACCGTGGCGACCGGCTGCGGAGTGAACAGCAGGAAGGGAACCACGAGTTGGGTGACGTGGTTCGCGGCGGCCTCCGCCTTGTGCAGCGGCCGGGGCAGCCGGTGGAAGAACCAGCTCAGCGGGCCCGGCATCGGCTGGGTCTCGTGGTGGTGCTCCAGACAGGTGAGCCGGCGCCAGCACTCGTCGCCGCGCATCTTGATCAGCCCGGCGCCGAACTCCACCCGGAACAGGATCCACCGCAGCAGGAACAGCACCACGAGCGGCGGCGCCACCTCGTCGTTGCCGAGGAACACGGCGAGGAAGCCCACCTCCAGCAGCAGCGACTCCCAGCCGAACGAGTACCAGGTCTGCCCCACGTTGACGATCGACAGGTACAGCGCCCACGGCACCAGCCACAGCAGCATGCCGCCCCACAGCGGCAGCAGGGAGTCCAGCCCGGCCAGCAGGCCCGCCGACACCGCGCAGCCCGCCCACGCGCACAGGGCGAAGAAGCGGTCGGAGTAGTGCAGCTGGAACAGGCTCGGCGCCCGCCCGAACGGCACCCGCGCCACGAACCGCGGCACCGGCAGTATGCCCCGCCGTCCGATCAGTGCGCGGAACTGCAGCGCCGCCGTCAGGAATGCCACCAGGTACACGGCGGCCAGTGCCCGCTGGAAGACCAGGCGGGTCAGCCAGTAATCGGATGCGGTGAACCAGTCCACAGCCGTGCGCTCCTCCCGTGCCGCGCCCGGTCCCACCGTCACGCTCGGTGAAGAACACTATGCGGCTACCCCGCCGCCCGCCCGGCGAACACCGGCCCGGTGCGGGGCCCGCCCTGACCCGTCCGGTCGAACGCGTTCGACCCATCCGGTCGAAGAATCGGGCAAATGCTGGCAAGGTGGGCGCATGGCTGATCGGGGAGCGAGCGCCGCCCTGTCTCTCCCGGACGACTGGCCC
This sequence comes from Streptomyces sp. NPDC026246, assembly GCF_055567995.1. Taxonomy (NCBI): domain Bacteria; kingdom Bacillati; phylum Actinomycetota; class Actinomycetes; order Kitasatosporales; family Streptomycetaceae; genus Streptomyces; species Streptomyces sp. NPDC026246. Next base: position 740,231 of record NZ_JBVHPJ010000001.1, read on the forward strand.
GCCCACCCGGATCCGATCCTCGCGCTCAACCGGATGGGCAGCTTCGACTGGGATCTGGACACCGGCCTGATGCAGATGGACGCCCAGGCCCACGAAGTCTTCGACGTGCGCCCCGACGAGTACGCCGGCGACCCCGCCACCCTGTCCGCACGCGTCCCGCCCGCCGAGGCGCTGCGCCTGGACACGGTCGTGTCCCAGGCCCTGAAGGACGGCAGCGAGAACTACGGCGCCTACTTCCGCCTGCGCCGCCGCGACGGCACCCTGCGCTGGACCCACACCCAGGGTTACATCCGCCGCGACGGGACCGGGCGGCCCCGCCGCATCATCGGCATCGTCCGCGACGCCACCCAGGAGCTCGGCGAGATCGACGTCCGCCGCGAGCAGGCCGCCCAGGACGAGGCGCGCCGCCAGCAGACCAGCGTCGTCGAACTCACCACGGCCGCCCTCGCCCACGCCCGCACCGTCCAGGACGTCATCGACGTCCTCACGGACACCCACGGCCTCGTCCACCTGGGCGCCACCAGCCTCGTCATGGGCCTGGTCGAGGCCGGCCGGATCCGGCTGATCGCCGAGGGGCCCACGGAGAGCTCCGTACCCGGCACCCGCGTCACCCGCATCGACGACCCGTACCCGATGAGCGAGGCCGTACGGACCCTCGGGCCGCGGTTCATCGAGTCGCCCGAGGAGTTCGCCGAGCGCTACCCGATCCTGTGGCCGCACATCACCGGCCTGAACATCACCTCGGCCGCCTACCTGCCGCTCATCGTCCAGGCCCGGCCCATCGGCGCCATGGGCCTGCTCTACAGCGACCGGCGCGGCTTCACCTCCGAGGAGCGCAACGTCCTCGTCGCCCTCGGCAGCAGCATCGCCCAGAGCCTGCAACGGGCCATGTTCTACGAGCAGGAGATGGACCTGGCCCAGGGTCTGCAGCAGGCGATGCTGCCACGCACCATCCCGAGCGTGCCCGGCGCCGACGTGGCCGTGCGCTACCGGGCCGCGACCCTCGGCGGCGCCGTCGGCCGGGACATCGGCGGCGACTGGTACGACCTGATCCCGCTGCCGGGCGGCCGGGTCGGCGCCGTGATCGGCGACGTCCAGGGCCACGACACGCACGCGGCCGCCGTCATGGGCCAGCTGCGCATCGTGCTGCGGGCCTACGCCGCCGAGGGGCACCCCCCGGCCACGGTCATGGCACGCGCCTCCGTCTTCCTGCACGAACTGGACACCGACCGCTCCGCCACCTGCCTGTACGCCGAGGCGGACCTGACCACGGGCGTGCTGCAGATCGTGCGCGCCGGCCACATCGACCCGCTGATCCGCCACACCGGCGGAGCGTGCCGCCGGATCACCGTGGCCGGCGGGCTGCCGCTCGGCCTGTCCGCCGAGTTCGGCCGCCTCGACTACCCGGTGGGCACCGTCGAGCTCGACGCCGGCGACACCCTGCTGCTGTGCACCGACGGCCTCGTCGAGCAGCCCGGCGCCGACCTCGACGACGGCATGCGCACCCTCACCGCCCTCGTCGAGACCGGCCCCGACGACGTACGGGACCTGGCCGACCGGCTCATCGAGGTGGCCGACGAGCGGGGCGGGGACGACGACGTGGCACTGCTCCTGCTGCGCCGGCGCGGCCCCGAGGGGTACCGGTCCGGCCGCCGCATCCAGCGCCACGTGACCCCGGGCGACCCGGCGGCCCTGAAGGAGGCCCGGCACATGATCCGTACCGCGGTCGCCGCGTGGGGAGCCCAGGACCGGGCCGACGAGATCGAGCTGGCCGCCGACGAGCTGATCACCAACGCCCTGATGCACACCGAGGGCTCCGCGACGGTCACCCTGCGGGTCCTCACCGGCGCCGAGCGCCGCCTGCGCGTCGAGGTCGAGGACTCCTCCAGCGCCCTGCCGCGCCGCCGGGAAGCGGGCGAGTCGGGTGTCTCCGGGCGTGGCCTGCTGCTGGTCGAGCTGCTCACCGACGTGTGGGGCGTGGAGGCCCGCGGCGGCGGCAAGGCCGTGTGGTGCGAGTTCGTGGTGCCGGGCCGCGACTGACCGCGCGTGGCACCCTGGAGCCATGCCGGAACTTCCCGAGGTCGAGGCGCTCAGGGACTTCCTGACCGAGCACCTCGTCGGCCGCGAGATCGTACGCGTGCTGCCCGTCGCGATCAGCGTCCTGAAGACGTACGAGCCGCCGCTGTCCGCGCTGGAGGGCCACGAGGTCACCGCCGTGCACCGGTACGGCAAGTTCCTCGACCTGGCGACCGGGGACGGACCCCATCTGGTGACGCACCTGGCCCGGGCCGGCTGGCTGCACTGGAAGGACCGCCTCCCCGACGGTCCGCCCCGCCCGGGCAAGGGTCCCCTCGCGCTGCGGGTGGCGCTGGAGACCGGAGCCGGGTTCGACCTGACCGAAGCCGGCACGCAGAAGCGGCTCGCCGTGTACGTGGTGGCCGATCCGCAGGAGGTGCCGGGCGTGGCCCGGCTGGGCCCCGACCCCCTGGCCGACGACTTCGACCGGGACCGGCTGGCCGGGCTCCTGGCCGGGGAGCGGCGGCAGCTCAAGGGCGCGCTGCGCGACCAGAGCCTGATCGCCGGGGTGGGCAACGCCTACAGCGACGAGATCCTGCACGCGGCGAAGATGTCCCCGTTCAAGCTGGCGGCCTCCCTGACGGAGGAGGAGACCGACCGGCTCCACGCGTCCCTGCGCGAGACGCTCACCGAGGCCGTCGAGCGCTCCCGGGGCGTGGCGGCGGGCCGGCTGAAGGCGGAGAAGAAGAGCGGGCTGCGCGTCCACGGGCGCACCGGCGAGGCGTGCCCGGTGTGCGGCGACACCATCCGCGAGGTGTCCTTCAGCGACTCCTCGCTCCAGTACTGCCCGACCTGCCAGACCGGTGGCAAGCCGCTCGCGGACCGCAGGATGTCGCGGCTGCTGAAGTGACCCGGCGGCCTCACCCGGACGGCGGCCACCACTCGAACATGAGGATGGTCGCGTCGTCCCGCAGCCGGCTCGCGGAGGAGTCGAGGATGGAGTGGATGAGCCGGCGCAGCGTCTCGGACGCCAGCTCGCCCGCGGCCGTGGCCCGGATGATGTAGTCGGCGAACTGCTCCAGACCGAACTCGCCGCCGTCCGCCGACCGCGCCTCGGTGACCCCGTCGGTGTACATCAGCACCCGGTCCCCGGGCTTCAGCGCCATCTCGTGCACCGCCCGCTTCCGCCCGGCGAGCAGGGAGGGCAGCCCCATCGGCGGATCGGGCTCGCGGAGCATCGCGTCGACGAGCAGCCGCCGGTCGCGGATCAGCAGCGGGGTGGGGTGGCCGCAGTTGATCCACCGCAGCACCCCCGAGGCCAGGTCCAGCTGGGCCAGGACCCCGGTGCAGAACTGGTCGGGGAGCCACCGCGCGAGCGCGTCGTCCACGCATTGCACGAGGTCCGGCAGATCGGCCCCGGTGCGCCGGGAGTTGCGGCACGCGGCCAGCGACACGGCCGTGGTGAGCCCGGAGGCCAGGTCGTGTCCCATGGCGTCGAGCACGGTGACGTGCAGGGCCGTCTCGGTCAGGGAGTGGTCGAAGGCGTCCCCGCCGATCTCGTAGGCGGGTTCCAGCACGGCCGTGGACACCACGCGCGCGGTGCCGATCGTGCGGGGCGGCAGGAACGCGCGCAGCATCTCGGCGGGCAGGCGCATCCGGTCGGTGCGGGTACGCCGGACGTAGGAGTCCTCGTACGCCCTGCTCGTCGTGATCATCATGGCGACGAGGGTGGCCAGGGCCCGGGCGCTGCGCAGCACGGCCGGGGTCAGCGCGGGCGCGTGCACGGCCAGCACGCCGAGGCGTTCCGCCCCGTCCACCAGGGGCAGCCAGGCCGTCATGCCGCCGGTGTGGGACTCCGCGACACGCAGCGACTGGGTGCGGTAGGTCCAGCCGGCGAGGGAGTCGTCGACGGGGAGGGCCGGGGTGGCGTCCGTGAGCGGCACGAGCCGGCGCTGCTGGATGTCGGTCAGGTAGACCACGGAGTGCGGGATCCCGAGGGCCGTGGTGCACCGGGCCGCGGCGGTGAACAGGTCCAGCGTCGCCGTCTCCGGGTCGGCGAGGAACTCCTCCAGGCGGCCGTCGCCGGTGTCCGCCGTCGCCACGTCGTCTCCCCTCACCGCACTGCCGGGTGTGTCTGTCGAGCAGTCTCACACCGGCACGCGCGCCCCGCCCGGCGACGAGGGCGGACGGACGACGGACCCCCGGCCGGTCAGCCCGGCCGGAGCCGGACCAGGACCTCCCCGGCCGCCGAGCGGATCTCGTAGCGGGCGATCTGGGAGGCGTGCATCGACGAGCTCGCCATCATGGTGCTGGGCCGGTCGTCGTGCCCGGGGGCGTGCCAGCTGGCCGCGGTCTCCTCGGTGCCGTCGTGGCCCACGATGACCAGGTGGCAGGCGCGTGAGCCCGCGCCGTCCCGCACCTTCAGCTCGACCTGGCTGCCCGAGGCCCCGTCCTCCGTCGTGACCTGCGCCCACACCCCCGTGCGCGTGTCGGTGGCCGCCACCGTCCGGGGGCCCTCGTCGCTGCCCTGGGCCATCATCGCGACGCCCGGCACCGACACCGCGAACGCCACCGACGCGGCCAGCGCGAACAGCACGCGCCTGCGGCCGGTCCGGCGGCGGGTCGCCACCTCGGCCAGCAGCCGGTCCAGCAGCTGCGGGCCGGGCTGGGCCATCGGGTGCACGAACCGCGGCGTGGCCCGCCGGTACAGCATCATCTGCCGTGTGACCGGGCCGAATTCCGTCACCTCTGCGGCGCACCGAGGGCACTCCATGAGGTGGTCCTCGAAGCGGAAGGCCTCCGCCTCGTCCAGCACGCCGAGCGCGTAGGCGCCGACGTCGCGATGCCTTTCCAGGGACCTCATGCCGAATCCTCGTGCCGTTGGGTGCGGGTGGGGTTACTCCTTGCTCCCACCGGTACGGACCAGGCGGCGGAATCACTCAAGCCGGTGACACAATCGCAACCAAAGGATTCGGAGCCCTGGGGCCCGCGGATTGGTCCGGGCCGCGGAATTCTCAGAACAGGTGGATCGCCAGGTGCCCCAGGGGCAGCCCGAGCTGCCAGGCGGGCGTCCAGACCTTCGGTCCGTCGTCCTCCCCGGTCACCGGAGCACCGCCCGGCACGGCGTTCAGATCGGGAGCGAGCAGCTCCGTCTCCTGCAGCCAGCGCCAGGCCTCCTGCGCCAGTTCCAGGTCCGGCGCGGGCCGCCCCGTGCGGGCGGCGCCGGCGGCCAGCTCGTCCAGACGCTCGCGCACCCACTCCTGCCACGGCTGGTCGTAGGCGGTCAGGGACAGCCACGTCTCCAGCTGGGTGACGACCCGGATGCCGGACAGCTCCCCGTCGGTGTCGGAGAGGAAGACGGTCAGCGCCAGGGCGTCGCGTCCGGCGCGGAACTCGAAGGACGTCGGCGGCATCAGGTCGCCCGTCCGCAGCAGCTCGTCGGCGATGTACTCGGCGTACAACCACGCCATGGGGACGGTCAGTTCGTCCTCGCCGCCGTCCGTGCTCTCGTGACCTCTGTCCAGCATCCCTTCCTGCCTTCCTCCGGTACCTGCGCGTCGCCCGACACCGGGATCCCGGGGCGCGGTCGGCCCCGTCCGGAACACGGATGAGAACACCCGACTGCTCAACCGGGGTCCTCAGCAAGGCGCTTTACGGAGGTTTGACTCAGCGGCCGGTTTCACCGCAGGTCGGCGGCGTATCCCGGAAGCACCCGGCGAAGGGCGCGCAGCGCGTAGTACGCGCGGGACTTCACGGTACCGGGCGGGATGCCTAGGGCCGCCGCCGCTTCCGCCACACTCGCCCCCTGGAAGTACACGAGCACCAGGACTTCACGGTGCTCGGGAGTGAGGGTCTTCACAGCGCGCCGGACGTCGAGCGTCGCGGCGGCCCGCTCGGCGTGGTCGGAGCCGACCCGCGCGTGCTCCAGCACCGCGTCGCCGACCTCGGGCGGGCGGGCCTGCCGGGCGCGCCGGGCGTCGATCGCGAGCCGCCGCCCGACGGTCATCAGCCAGGGCCGCACGGAGTCGAAGTCGTCGGCGCGCAGGGCCTCGGGGTGCTGCCAGGCGCGCACCAGCGTCTCCTGGAGCAGGTCCTCCGCGCGCTGGCGGTCCCCGTCGCAGAGCCGGAGCAGGAGTGCGAAGAGGGGCCTGCCGTGCTCGCGCTGGAGTGCGGCGAGCTCGTGCTCGGCGGTCGTCGTCCCGTTCGTGAGCGTGGTTCCGGCCGTCATGGCCGTATGCCACCGCAGGGCGCGGCAGGGGCACAGGGCACGTACCGCGCTGTGCGGCGGACGGTCGATCGCGTCGACGAACGGTTCGACGAACGGTCGGGCCGCCCGGCCATGCGGGTGCCCGAGGGGCCGGTGAGCGTGTCGCAGCCACCTGGGACGCCCCGGGCCTTCTTTCCTGATGGTGTGTAAATACGACCACAACGCCCACAGTGGGGTGAATGGATGCTCGCACGCAGTAGACAGGTGGCCCTCCTCCTGACCGTCGTCCTCGCCGCAGGCGCCGCCTGCCAGGCCCGCGACCACGAACCGCCCCGTTCCGGGCGCCCGGCCCCGGCCGCCGGACCCCGCGGCTTCACCCTCGTCGCCTCCGGCGACGTCCTGCCGCACGACTCGATCATCGACCGGGCCCGCTTCGACGCGGGCGGCACCGGCTACGACTTCCGGCCGATGCTGTCCGGCATCCGCCCCGTCGTCTCCCGCGCCGACCTCGCCCTGTGCCACATGGAGACGGTCTACGGCGAGAACGGCGCCTACACCGGCTACCCGGCCTTCAAGTCGCCGCCCGAGGTGGCCCCGGCCCTCGCCGCCACGGGCTACGACGGCTGCTCCACCGCCTCCAACCACAGCCTCGACGACGGTGCCGACGGCATCCGGCGCACCCTCGACGCCCTCGACAGCGCGGGCGTGCGGCACGCCGGATCCGCCCGCTCCGAGCAGGAGGCCGGCACGGTCACCGTCCTGCAGGCCGGCCCGGCCGAGGTCGCCCACCTCGCCTACAGCTACGACACCAACGGCCGGCCCCTGCCGCCCGGGCAGCCCTGGGCCGTGAACCTCATCGACGAGGCGAAGATCATCGAGGACGCCCGGGCCGCGCGGTCCGCGGGCGCCGACGTGGTCGTCGTGTCGATGCACTGGGGCACCGAGTGGCAGGACGCGCCCGACGAGCGGCAGGTGGCCCTCGCCCGGAGCCTCACCGCGGCCCGCAGCGGGAACCGCCCCGCCATCGACCTGATCCTCGGCACCCACGCCCACGTCCCGCAGGCCTACGAGAAGGTCAACGGCACCTGGGTGGTCTACGGCATGGGCGACCAGATCGCCGGCGAGATGACCGGGCCCGACGGCACCCCCGACCCCCGCGGCAACCAGTCCACCCTCGGCCGCTTCACCTTCGCCCCGCCCGCCACCCCCGGCGGCCGCTGGGAGGTGACCAAGGCGGAGTTCGTCCCGCAGCTCTTCGACGTCGACGCCGGCCGGGTCGTGAACCTCAACCGGGCACTGGCCCAGGGCGCCGACGTCCGCGCCGTCCGCGACCGCATCCGGGACGTCGCCCTCAGCCGCGGCGCCGCCGGGGACGGACTGGTGATGGGCGGCTGAGGCCGCCTAGGAGCCTTCCGTCCGGTCCGCCGCCGTCCTCGCCAGCTCGGAGCGCCGGTAGGAGTAGCCGAAGTAGATCACCAGACCGACCGCGAACCAGACGGCGAACCGCACCCAGGTCTGCCACTGCAGGAACGTGATCAGCCAGATCGAGAACACGATGCCCACCGCCGGCACGACCGGCATCCACGGCGTGCGGAAGCTGCGCGGCAGCTCGGGCTGCCGGTACCGCAGCACGATCACCGCCGCGCACACCACCACGAACGCCAGCAGGATGCCGATGTTGGTCAGCTCGGCCGCCTCGCCGATCGGCAGGAACCCGGCGATGGCGGCCGAGGCGACCCCGACGATCCAGGTGACGCGCGTGGGCACGTGGCGCTTGGGGTCCGTCTTCGCGAACCACTTCGGCAGCAGCCCGTCCCGCGACATCGAGAACCAGACCCGGGTGACGCCCAGCATGAACGTGAACATCACCGTGAGGATGCCGATGATCGCGCCCACCGCGATGACGTCCGCCAGCCCGCTCAGCCCGACCGACTTGAACGCCGTCGAGAAGCCGCTCTCCGGGTCGATGTCCTGGTAGTTCTGCATGCCGGTCAGGACCAGGCACGCCGCCACGTACAGCACCATCGAGATCACCAGCGAGTAGATGATCGCCTTCGGCATGTGCCGCTGCGCGTCCTTGGACTCCTCCGCCGCCGTCGACATCGCGTCGTAGCCGAACACCGCGAAGAACACCGTGGCCGCGCCGGTGAACGCCCCGCCCACGCCGTAGGGGAAGAACGGGTCGTAGTTGGCCGTGTCGATGTGGAAGACGCCGACCCCGATCACCAGCAGGACCACCAGGACCTTCAGCACCACCACGACCGTCTCGAACCGGGCCGCGTTCCGGATGCCGAGCGTGAGGAGGTACGCGATCAGCAGGCACAGCAGCGCCGCGAACAGGTCGACCCGGTGCCCGTCCCCGGTCCCGGGCGCCCCCAGCATCCACGCGGGCAGGTCCGCGCCCATCTCGCCCACCAGGAAGCTGAAGTAGCCGGAGATGCCGATGGCGACCACCGCCACGATCGCCGTGTACTCCAGCAGCAGGTCCCACCCGATGAACCAGCCCGCCAGCTCGCCGAGCACCGCGTAACCGTAGGTGTACGCCGAACCGGCCTTCGGGATCAGCCCGGCGAACTCCGCGTAGGACAGGGCGGCCGCCGCGCTGGCGACGCCCGCGATGAGGAACGACACCAGGACGGCCGGGCCCGCCGTGCCGTTGGCCACCGTGCCGGCCAGCGTGAAGATGCCCGCGCCGATGATCCCGCCGACCCCGATGGCGGTCAGCTGCCACAGCCCCAGCGACCGCTCCAGTTGCGGCCCCGCGCCGGCCTCCGTCTCCTCGATCCGCTCGATCGGTTTGCGGCGGAGAATCCCTTCACCCATCCGGATCCCGGCCATGTGCCTCACCTCTTCGCGCGTGGCAATCGGCTGACGGCGGATCATGATGGCCCAGCACGACGCCCGACGGAAGACACCACGCACGGGCGGATCCCCCGAGCGGGTTCTACGGCACCACCGTCACCGGCCAGCGTCCCGCCTTCACCAGGCGGACCGCCACCGAGCCCACGATGCGGTGGCCCGCCTGCTCCGAGGCGCCCACCACCACGGCGTCCGCCTTCAGCTCGTCGGCCGCCTTCACCAGACCGTTGTACGGATCGCCGCGGAAGGTGTGGAACTCCCACCGGACCTCGAATATCCCCTTGAGTCGTTCGGCGGCCTCCCGGATGTGCGCCACCAGCTCCTCGGCGATCTCGTCGGTCGTCTCCGCCACCGGCGCGCCGAGCGCGGCCCCCGCCGCCAGCACCGGCTGCACGTACACCACCGCGAGCAGCGCGTTCTGCCGCCGCGCCAGACCACCGGCGTAGGCGGCGGCCCGCAGGGAGGAGTCGGAGCCGTCCACCCCGACCACGATCACCTTCGGCCCGTCCGTGCCCCGCTCGAACCGAGAGAAGTGCTGCTGTTCCGTCACGGGGGGAGGCTATCGAAGGGCGTACCCGGCACCGGCAGGCGGGAGCCGCGCCGAGGCACGCACCGCTCTCGAGGGGCGAGGTCGCCCGGGTGTTCCTACAGTCGAAGGCATGAGCGTCATCGCGGACACCGGGACGGCCGAGGACACCACCGGTCCGATACGCCCGCCCCACCGGGCCCACGGCTTCCTCACCCGGGTACCCCAGGGCTTCGCGGTCTGCTTCGGCGCACTCGGCCTGCTGTGCGCCCTGCTCGCCGTCATCCCGCCGCTGCGCACCGCGCTGCGCCCCCTGGTGCACTTCTTGGACCTGCTGCTCGTCCCGGTCAGCGCCAACCTCGCCTACGCGGTCTTCCTCTTCCTGCTCGCCGCCGCCACCGGGGCGCGCAAGAAGGTCGCCTGGTGGCTGGTGGTGGTCTACCTCGGCCTGCTGGTCCTCACCGACGTCCTCGGCATGGCCGTCGGCGAGTTCGCCGAGTCCGTCCCCTCCTTCGTGGTGTGCGGCCTGGCCCTCGTCCTGCTGATCGTCGCCCGCCGCGAGTTCTACGCCGCCTCCCGCCGCGCCGCCGTCCGCCGGGCCCTCGCCGTCCTGGTCGCCGGCCTCGTCGTGGCGATCCTCGTCGGCTGGGGCCTGGTGGAGGCCTTCCCCGGGACCCTGCCCAGCGGGCAGCGGCTGGCGTGGGCCGCGAACCGCGTCTGCGGCGGACTCGTCCCCGCCGGGAGCTTCGACGGCCGCCCACCGCACGCCCTGTACTTCTTCCTCGGCCTGTTCGGCGCGCTCGCCCTGCTGAACGCGGCCGCCACCCTGTTCCGCTCCCAGCGCCTGGAAGCCGCCCTGCACGACGACGAGGAGGCCCGCATCCGCGCCCTCCTCGCCCGCTACGGCGACCAGGACTCCCTCGGTTACTTCGCCACCCGCCGCGACAAGGCCGTCGTCTTCTCACCCAGCGGCAAGGCCGCCGTCACCTACCGGGTCGAGGCCGGCGTGTGCCTGGCCAGCGGCGACCCGGTGGGCGACCGGGAGGCCTGGCCGCACGCGATCGCCGCCTGGCAGGACGTGGCCCGCCGCCACGCCTGGGTCCCGGCCGTCATGGGCGCCTCCGAGGAGGGCGCCCGGGCCTTCGTCCGCGCCGGGCTCGGCGCCCTGCAACTCGGTGACGAGGCGATCCTGCACGTCCTCGACTTCGACCTCGACGGCCGCGACATGCGCGTCACCCGCCAGGCCGTCAACCGCGTCCGCCGCCTCGGCGTCACCTGCCGCGTGCGCCGCCACTCCACCCTCACCGAGGAGGAGATGCGGCAGCTCGTCGAACGGGCCGACGCCTGGCGCGACACCGAGACCGAGCGCGGCTTCTCCATGGCCCTGGACCGCCTCGGCGACCCCGCCGACGGCGACTGCCTGCTCGCCGAGGCGATGGACGAGCACGGGCGCCTCCTCGCCATCCAGTCCTTCGTCCCCTGGGGCAGGGACGGGGTCTCCCTGGACCTGATGCGCCGTGACCGGGAGGCCCCCAACGGGGTCATGGAGTTCATGGTGGCCGAACTGTGCGCCGCCGCCCCCAAGCTGGGCGTGCGCAAGGTCTCCCTGAACTTCGCCGTGTTCCGCTCGGTGTTCGAGGAGGGCGCCCGCATCGGGGCCGGACCGGTGCTCCGCCTGTGGCGCAGACTGCTGCTGTTCTTCTCCAAGTGGTGGCAGCTGGAGGCCCTGTACCGCTCCAACGCCAAGTACCGCCCCGAGTGGTACCCCCGCTTCCTGTGCTACGCGGAGGCCGCCTCCCTCGCGAAGGTCGGCCTCGCCTCCGGCATCGCCGAGGGGTTCGTCTCCGTACCGTCGATGCGCAAGCTGTGGGGAAAGGGGCACCCGAGGAACGGGCAGCGGCCCTCCACGACCGAAGGGCTGCCGTCGCTGGCGGCGCTCGGTCTCGACGGAGGGGACGGGACCGGGCCCGCCGACCCCCAGGACGCCCTGCCCGACCAGGTCCGCGTCCGCCACCGCAAGCTCGACCGGCTGCGCGCCGACGGCACCGACCCCTACCCGGTGGACATCCCCGCCCGCACCCACACCCTCGCCGAGGTGGAGCCGGGCCGGGACGTCACCGTCGCCGGGCGCATCATGCTGGTCCGCGACTTCGGCGGCATCGTCTTCGCCGTCCTGCGCGACTGGTCCGGCGACCACCAGCTCGCCCTCACCCGCGACCGCTCCGGCCCCGCGCTGGACCGCTTCACCGCCGACACCGACATCGGCGACCACATCACCGCCACCGGCCACGCCGGCGTCAGCGACCGCGGCGAACCGACCGTCTTCGTCACCTCCTGGCAGCTCACCGGCAAGTGCCTGCGCCCGCTGCCCGACAAGCGCCGGGGCCTGGCCGACCCCGAGGCCAAGGTCCGCATGCGCTACTTGGACCTCGCCGCCAGCCCCGCCGCCCGCGACGTGGTCCGCGCCCGCTCCACCGCCGTCCAGGCCGTGCGCCAGGGCCTGCTGGCACGCGGCTACCTCGAGGTCGAGACACCGGTGCTCCAGCAGATCCACGGCGGCGCCAACGCCCGCCCCTTCACCACCCACATCAACGCCTACGACCTCGACCTCTACCTGCGCATCGCCCCCGAGCTGTACCTCAAGCGGCTGTGCGTGGGCGGCATGGAGAAGGTCTTCGAGATGGGCCGCACCTTCCGCAACGAGGGCACGGACTACAAGCACAACCCCGAGTTCACCATCCTGGAGGCCTACCAGGCGTACGCCGACTACGACGTGATGCTCGACCTCGTGCGCGAGCTGATCCAGGAGGCCGCCACCGCCGCCTTCGGCCGACCCGTCGCCCGCAAGGACGGCCAGGAGTACGACATCTCCGGCCCCTGGCCCGTCAAGACCGTCTACGGCGCCGTCAGCGAGGCCCTCGGCGAGGAGATCCACCCCGGCACCGGCGTCGAGTCCCTCAAGCGCCTGTGCGACGGCGCCGGGGTGCCGTACGTCGCCGACGACGGCCACGGCGACATCGTCCTGGAGATGTACGAGCGGCTGGTGGAGGAGCGGACCGGGCTGCCCACCTTCTACAAGGACTTCCCGACCGAGGTCTCCCCGCTGACGCGGCAGCACCGCACCGACCCGCGCCTGGCCGAACGCTGGGACCTGGTCGCCTTCGGCACGGAACTCGGCACCGCCTACTCGGAACTCACCGACCCGGTCGAACAGCGCCGCCGGCTCACCGCCCAGTCGCTGCTCGCCGCCGGCGGCGACCCCGAGGCCATGGAGCTCGACGAGGACTTCCTCGACGCCCTGGAGTACGCGATGCCGCCCACCGGCGGACTCGGCATCGGCGTCGACCGGCTCGTCATGTTCCTCACCGGCCTCACGATCCGCGAGACCCTGCCCTTCCCCCTGGTGCGCCGGCGCTGACCCGACTGCGTGGGCCGGACGGGTGAAACCGTGCCGCCACACCGGTGTTGCGCAGGTGCGTCGGCCTTCGCCCGGGCGACTGATACGTCATGAAGAAGGATCAGTTGCTCTCCCGGCTGCTCACCCGGCGCCGGGCGTTGATCGCGGGCGCCGGAGCCGTGGGAGCGGCCGCCACCGCCGGGGTGTTCACGGCGGTCACCGGGGACCCGCCCACCGGGGCCGCCCCGGCCGCGGGGCCCCCGGCCCGCCGTCCCCCCAACTCCTCCGCGTACCGCCTCCAGCCGCTCACCGGCTACGGCCCCCCGCGCGCCGCGCCCCGCCGGACCCTGGTACGCCGCGAACCGATGCTCCGCGTGTCCGGACGCGGCCGCACCATGGTGCTGACCTTCGACGACGGCCCCGACCCGCGCTACACCCCCCACATCCTGGACACCCTCGCCGAGTACGACGTGCGCGCGATGTTCTTCGTGTGCGGCGAGATGGCCGTGGACAACAAGAAGCTGCTCGCGCGGATGAGCGACGAGGGGCACGTCGTCGGCAACCACACCTGGTCCCACCCCCTGCTGACCGGACTCACCCGCCGGCAGATCCGCTCCGAGATGGAACGCACCAGCGACGTCATCGCGAACGCCTGCGGGGACCGCCCCGAGTGGTTCCGCGCCCCCTACGGCGCCTGGAACCGCGCCGCCTTCCAGCTCGGCGCCGACCTCGGCATGGAACCGCTCGCCTGGACCGTCGACACGCTCGACTGGACCACCCCCGGCACCCCCTCCATCGTCGAGCGCGTCGAGAAGGGCGCCGCCCCCGGCGTCGTGGTGCTCTCCCACGACGCCGGGGGCGACCGTTCCCAGAGCGTCCGCGCCCTGCGGCGCTACCTGCCCGAACTGCTCGACTCCGGCTACCACGTCACCGTGCCGCGGCGGCACTACGCCTGACACCACGGGGCCTTCTCCCGCCCGGCCGGGTGCGCTCAGCGCACCTCGACCATGCGGGCGAAGGCCACGACGTTGCCCGCGTAGCCGTCCTGCTCGGTGAAGCCGCCCCCGCAGGTGATGACCCGCAGTTCGGCGGCGCCCTTGGAGCCGTAGACCCGGTCGCCGGGGAAGTCGTCCTTGGCGAACACCTCGACGCCGTAGATCTCGAACACGGCCGTCCTGCCGTCCTGCCGGGCGATCTCGACGCGGTTGCCCTGCTTCAGCGCCCCCAGCCCGTAGAACACGGCGGGACCCTGCTGGTTGTCGACATGGCCGACGACGACCGCCGTGCCCTTCTCGCCGGGGGTGACGGCGCCGGTGAACCAGCCGGCCAGGTTGGGGTCCTCGGGCGGGGGCGCGCCGACCCAGCCGTCGGCGTCCAGACCCACCGGGATGATCGGCGCGTCGACCTGGATGGCCGGGATCGCGACCCGGGCCGGGACGGCGTAGGGCAGGGGCTTCACGGTCCCGGCGAAGGTGTCACCGGGCACCCGGGTGTCGGCGGCGGCCGCCGTGGCCGGCTGGGGCGGCCCCTGGTCGAACTCTCCCGAACCATTCCGAATGAGCGCGAGGCCGGTGAGCAGAACAAGCGCTATCACGCCCCACGGGGCGCGCTTCTTCCGCCGGGCCTCCTCTTCCGCCGCGGCCAGCTCGGACGCAGACATGGGCCATCCCCTCTCGACGCGGCCGTCGCCGGGTCAATCGCGCATATCCAGCACGCTAAGTGCCGCGCCGGAAACCGGCGACGGGGCGACGGCGAACGGGTGGCCCCGCGGCGCGGCAGGCGCCTCGGCACGCTGAGGTGAGCCATCCGAGTTGCCGCGGCGAGATAATTTCCGACCGGCTGTGACCTGCGGTGATGTCCCCCGGCGCGGTGGTCCGGCCGCACCTTCGCTCACCAGGACGGACCATTCCCGAAATGCGGCTCGGGGCGCGGCAACTGACTGTCTTTCTGGGAGGCGCTTTCTCGCCGATCTACCGGGGAACGGGTCCCGGGGCGTCTTCCGCGGAGGATCACATGCGTAACACTCGTGCTCTGGCGGTGGCCGGCGCGGCAGTGGCCGCCCTCGGTCTGTCGGCTCCCGCGGCCATGGCGTGGGACACCCCCAGCAACATCGTCGCCCTGCCCGGCGTCATCGCCCGGGGCGGGCAGCTGACCATCACCGTCGACGGCTGCCGCAACGGCGGTACGGCGACGTCCAACGCGTTCGCACCGACCCGGCTGTCGCCCGTCCACCACGGCGGCAAGGGCAGCGAGAGCGACCGGAGCGGCGGTGGCAACGAGGACGGGCGGGGCACCGGCGGCAACGGGGACGGGCGGGGCACCGGCGGCAACGGGGACGGGCACGGCACCGGCGGCAACGGGGACGGGCGGGGCACCGGCGGCAACGGGGACGGACGGGGCACCGGCGGCAACGGGGACGGACGGGGCACCGGCGGCGGCAGCGACACCGCGCGGGGCACCGCCATCATCAACAGCAACGCCCGCCCCGGCTCGTACGACATCACCGTCACCTGCAACGGCCGGACGCTGACCAAGCCGCAGGCCTTCACCGTCATCGGCGGCGTCCGCGGCGGCATCGGCGGCAGCAGCACCACCGGTGCCACCCCGACCGACATGGCCATCGGCGGCGGCCTGGTGGCCGCGGCGGTCGTCGGCGGCGGTGTCTTCTGGATGCGCCGCCGGGCCGAGCGGCACGCCTGACGCCTCGGCGTCCGTCCCCGCCACGAGGCGCGCACGTGAACGGTCGCCGCCCCGGGCCCCCCTCGCCGGGAGGCCCCGGGGCGGCGATCTGCGCGGCACGCGCACCTCGCTCAGCCCGCGTCCTCGTCCGTGCGCCGGCGCGAGAAGTGGTGGGCGACACCCAGCGATCCGGCGATGAGCGCCGCCCCCAGGCCGATGTTCCCGACGTCGACCCCGGCGATGGTGCCGCCCTCACCCGCGTGCACACCCTTCGGGTGGCGTGTGTGGTGGGTCGGGTGATCGGTGGGGTGGTGCGTCGGACGGCCCCCGGCGATGGTCAGGCGCGCCGTACCGCTCGACTCGTCGCACGCGAACTCCACGTCGTAGATCGCGCCGGGCCTGGCGTCCCGGTCGACCACGGCCCTGGCCCGCGACTCGTGCCGCGGGATGGTCACCAGGTCGAAGACCGGCGAGTTGACCGCCGCCTCCCCCCGGCAGGCGTGGTTGCGCTCGACGTAGACGGTGACCCGGCCGCCGGGTTCGACCACCGACGGCTCCACGCCGAAGCGGAAGTCGGGCCGCATGGCCGCGTCCGCGGGAGGCATGCAGGAGGTCAGGGCGCCGGCGCCCAGCAGTACGGCCGAAGCGACGTGTATCGCGCGCATGGTGTTCCCTCCGGGTCCTCGAAGCGCAGCCGCGGACCGGTTCCGCTCACGTCACACCTGCACCTCGATGCCCGAAACGCTAGGAAGACACGGACGGGTGCGCGATCCCCGTAGTGCGAACGGGGGAACGGTGTGGGCCGCACGGGGGAACTGCGCGCGTACGGCCGGGGGACGGCGGCGGCGTGTCGCGCGCCCCCCGGCCGGTGCCCGTGGTGGGGGAGGAGCCGTCAGCCCCCCGCCCCCGGGAAGAGGTTGAGGAAGGGTTCCGCCGAGGCCGCGACGCCCCTGCTGTACGGGCTGTCGAAGTCCCAGATCAGGAACAGCAGGAAGGCGATCAGCGCCGAGAACAGCCCGGCGAGGATCAGCTCGCGCGCCGTTCTGCGGATCTGCAGGACGAAGATCATCCCGATGGTGACGACGGCTCCGGCGACCAGCCCGAACCACACCACGCCCGGCATCGTCTCCCCGGTCGACTCCGCCCGGGAGATCCGGGCCTGGCTGGCCGCGGTCACCTGGTCGACCAGCGGCTGGTAGGCCTGCGCCTCGAAGTCCGTCGCCGGTTCGTAGTCCGTGACGTCCTGGCGGATCCGCGCGAAGAGCTCGTCGCCGCGCTCGGTGACCTCGCCCCGGTCGGCCATGGCGTCCCACTCCGTGGTGACGACGTGGCTGACATAGGCCTGGACGTCCTCCCGGATGCGGTCGCGCTCGTCGGGCGGGTAGACCCGCACGCGCTCCGAGATCTCGTGCAGTGCGGTCGCCTCGGCCTGGACGTGGTCCTGGGCGGCACTGCGGCCCTCCCAGACACCGGCGATCGCCAGTCCCAGGACGATGGCGTAGACCACGCCGATCCACATCGTCATGTACTCGATGACGTCCGGGGTCTCGTTGGGATCCTCGTCCTCGGCAACCCTGCGGTGCCGTACGAGGGTGATGACGACCACCACGGCACCGGCGGCCAGCATCGCGAGGGTGAGAACAAGCCATTCCGGCAAGGGGTGCCTCCAGGGTTCGGGATCAGCGCGCGCGGAGCGCGGCGACGGCGACCACCGCGGGCACCGTGACGAGCAGGACGAAGGTGAGCGGCGACATGGCGCCGTTCGCGGGCCGGGGCCGCGGCGGGGCGGCGCGGTAGCGCGGGTAGTGCACCGGCGCCGCGGACGGAGCCGGGGCCGGGGTGGCCGACGGGGCCGGCGCCGGGGGAGCGGGTGGTGGCGGCACCGGTCGCGGGGCCGGCCGGGGCGGTGGCGCCTCCGGGCGCGGCGCGGGCGCGGGCGGCGGTTTTGGCTTCGCCGTGGGCTTCGGGGGCGGGGGAGGCGGCGGCGGGGGCGGCTTCGGCGACGGCGGCGGGGTGGGGCTCGGCGTCGGGGTGGGGGTCGGCTTCGGCGGAGGGGGCGTCGGCGTGGGTGTGGGCGTCGGTTCGCAGGTGGGAGGGGGAGGAGGCGGCGGGGGCGGGGTCGGTGGGGGACACGGCCAGGTCCAGCTGCCGGCGATCGCCACCGCCTCGACGCCGTCCGGTCCCGTCGAGGCGTACGCGCAGGCGTCTGCCTCCGCCACGCCGGCCGGTGCGCCCACGAGCGTCCAGGTCAGCGTCACCACCGCCAAGGCCCGTGCGGCGAGGGCGGGTTGGTTCGAGAGGGATCCATGCACGTCGAAGATCATGAGCCCTGTGCCGCCGGGACGCGCCGGGGCGCAAGGGGATTGCCCCGAAAGGAGGACATCCGCGGGGCATCGGTTTGATCGGCCGTCGCCCGTTCGGCGTCCCGAGCGCACAGGTGTGCGTGCGCGGGGGCTTCCGCGGGCCGGGGAAAGATTTTCCGCCCCGCGTTGAACACACCCGCTGCCCCCGTGCGTATTCATGGCCGTGCGGCGGCGCAGCAGGGCGCTGCAACACCCTTGTGATAATGGGGAGTTGACGATGAAGACCTCCTGGCGGAGCGCCTCACTCGTGGCGAGCGCCGCGGCGGTCCTGGCGCTGACGACGGCGTGCGGTCAGGACAGCCCACCGGCGGCCAGCCAGAACGTGGGCGCCACGGCCGCGCCCGGAGACTACGGGAGCATCGGCGCCGGTGCGGGCGGCAGTGCGAGCCCTCAGCCCGCCGCGCCGAGCCCGTCCGGCCTGTCGAACCCCGCCGGCAAGCTGTCGGTCTCCACCGCCGACGAGATCGGCAAGGTCGTCACCGACAGCCTCGGCCTCACCCTGTACCGCTTCGACCAGGACGCCGACCAGCCGCCCAAGTCGAACTGCGACGGCGACTGCGCCAAGACGTGGCCGCCCGTCCCGGCGGACGACGCCGAGGCCGGCGAGGGCATCGCCAAGTCGCTGCTGGGCTCGGTCACCCGGGCCGACGGCACCAAGCAGCTCACGGTCGGCGGCTGGCCCGCCTACCGCTACGCCAAGGACGTCAACGCGGGTGACGTCAAGGGCCAGGGCGTGGGCGGCAAGTGGTACGCCCTCGCGCCCGACGGCAAGAAGGCGCAGGGCGGCGGGACCGGGGGCAGCGACCTGGCCGGCCTGTCCACCCGCAAGGACACCAAGCTCGGCGAGATCGTCGTCGACAAGAACGGCATGACCGTCTACCGCTTCATGAAGGACGAGGCCTGGCCCAAGCCCGTGTCGAACTGCGAGGGCGCGTGCCTGGAGAAGTGGCCGCTCGTGGAGCCCGTCGACTTCGCCGACACCAAGGGCATCCAGAAGAAGGGCTACATGATCTTCGACCGGGCCGACGGCAAGGGCGAGCAGCAGACGATCAACTGCTCGCCGATCTACACCTTCGCCGGGGACAAGGCACCCGGTGACACCAACGGCCAGGGCGTGGGCGGCACCTGGTACGCCGTCCGGCCCGACGGAAAGCCGGTCGGCGCCCCGGCGAAGTAGCGAGACCTCCCCAGGGTTGCTCGTCGTCCACCCGGAGCGCCGACCCGGTCCGCCTCTCCGTACCCCACGGAGAGGCGGACCCTTTTGCCGTGCCGGGGGATCCTCCGGGCGCGGAGCGTCATATGTTCGCGGGGCATGCGGACGGGTATCAATTCGGCACGTGCCGCAGGCAGTGACCGGGAACGGATGGTCAATTTCCGTTTCGGGTCGCTCCATTGGCGGGCGATCAGTAGCCTCTGCTCGAACACCGGATCGCCTACGCCTTGGAGAGATAGATGGAGCGTCCCGCCTGGGCCCCACGGAGCATCGACATCTCGGTGCCCAGCGTCTCCCGGATGTACGACTACTACCTGGGCGGATCACACAACTTCGAGGTCGACCGGGAAGCGGCCCGCAGGGCCATGGAGTTCATGCCGGGGCTCCCCAAGATCATGCAGGCGAACCGGGCGTTCATGCGCCGTGCCGTGCGCCACGCGGCCGCCGAGGGCATCGACCAGTTCCTGGACATCGGCTCCGGCATCCCCACCTTCGGCAACGTGCACGAGGTGGCACAGGCCGCCCGCCCGGGCGCCCGCGTGGTGTACGTCGACCACGACCCGGTGGCCGTGGCGCACAGCCAGGCGGTCCTGGAGGGCAACGAGGACGCGGGCGTCGTCGCCGCGGACCTCCTCAAGCCGCAGGAGATCCTGCGCAGTACCGAGGTGGAGCGGCTGATCGACCTGAATCGGCCAGTGGCACTGCTCCTCGTTGCCATACTGCACTTCGTGGAGGACGAGGACGACCCGTACGGGTCGGTGCGCGAACTGACCGAGGCGCTCGCGCCCGGCAGCATGCTCGTGCTCACCCACGCCTCCTACGAGGGGGTCCCGTTGCCGCCGGAGCGGGCCGGGGGCGCGGTGGACGTGTACGAGGACATCCGCAACCCGCTGATCATGCGCTCGCGCGAGGAGATCGCGCGGTTCTTCGAGGGGTACGACATGGTGGAACCCGGACTGGTGGCGATGCCGCGCTGGCGGCCCGACACCGCACCGGAGGACGAGGATCCGTACGCGTTCTCCGGGTTCGCGGGCGTGGGGCGTACGGCGTGACCGCGGAACCGGACGGGCCGGAGGACAGACTCCGCCGGTTCGCGACGATCTGGAGCCGAGCGGTCTTTCCCGTCACCTCGACGTCGTCGACCCGGACCGAGTTCGAGGCGCACCTGCTGCCGCTGGCGCGGACGTTGAGCGAGGCCCTGCGGGCCCGGGCCTTCAACGCGGAGGCGGGCCGCAACGTCGGCGCGGAGCTCGTGCACGCGCACTGCACCGACCCCGAGGCGCTCAGTCGCACCCTGGACTGCGTGGACGCCTACCTGGTCCTGTACTGCGGCGGCGACGGCGACCAGGAGGACCTGCGGGCCCGGTGCTCCCGGCTGCAGCACGCGATGGCGGCGGGCTTCGCGCGGGCCCTGCGCGAACGGACCCTGGCCGAGCAGGAGTCCATCGCCCAGGCGGCCCTGGAGGCGCAGGGCGTGGTGGCGCAGGCCCTGCACGCGAGCGAGGCACGGTTCCGCGCCGTGTTCGAGGGCGCGGCCATAGGCATCGGCATCGCCGACCTCGACGGGAACATCCTCCAGGTCAACGGCGCGCTGCTGCGCATGTTCGGCGTCTCCGAGCACGCCCTGCGCACCCGCAGCGTCAAGGAGTGGACCCACCCCGACGACGCCCCGCAGACCTGGCGCCTGTACGACGAACTCGTCCGCGGCGAACGGGAGCACTACCACCTGGAGAAGGCGTTCTACCGCCCCGACGGCACGGTGCTGTGGACCAACCTGACGGTCTCCCTGCTGCGCGACGCCGACGGCAGCCCTCAGTACCAGCTCGCCCTCATGGAGGACACCACCGAGCGCCGGCTGCTGAACCTGCGGCTGCGCTACGAGGCGACGCACGACGCGCTGACCGGGCTGCCGAACCGCACGTTCTTCTTCGAGCGCCTGGAGAAGGCACTGGGCGCCGGGGCGGGCCAGCGGTTCGGGCTGTGCTACCTCGACCTGGACGGGTTCAAGACCGTCAACGACAGCCTCGGGCACGCCGCGGGCGACCGGCTCCTGGTGGAGGTCGCCGACCGGCTGCAGTCCTGCGTCACGGCTCCCGGCGAGATGGTGGCGCGGCTCGGCGGAGACGAGTTCGTCGCCCTCACCACCGGCCCCGACACCCAGCGCGAGGTCGACGAACTCGCCGGGCGCATCATGAACGCGCTCCTCGCGCCGATCAGTGTCGACGGCCGCGAGCTGACCGTGCGGGGCAGCATCGGCGTCGTCGAGGGCCCGGCCGGCGAGCGCAGCCCGGCGGAGGTGCTGCGCAGCGCGGACATCACCATGTACCGGGCCAAGTCGGCGGGCGGCAACCGCTGGGAGCTGGCCGACCCGGAGGCCGATGCCCGTGCCATCACCCGGCACGGGCTGACCACGGCACTCCCGACGGCGCTGGAGCGCGGCGAGTTCTTCATCGAGTACCAGCCGCTGGTGCACCTCGGCGACGGCAGCGTGCGGGGCGCGGAGGCGCTGGTGCGCTGGCTGCACCCGCAGCACGGGGTGCTCGGGCCGGACCGGTTCATCCCGCTCGCCGAGCACACCGGGCTGATCGTGCCGCTGGGGCGCTGGGTGCTGGAGCAGTCGGTGCGGCAGGCTCGGGAGTGGCGGGAGCTGCACGGCGGCGAGGACGCCGGGCCGCTGCGGATCAACGTCAACCTCTCGCCGTGCCAGCTGACCCACCCGGCGCTGGTGCAGGACACCGTCGACATCCTGGAGCGCACCGGTGTCGCCCCGGACGCGCTCTGCCTGGAGGTCACCGAGTCGGCGCTCATCGGGGCGGACGACGACCTGCTGAAGCCGCTGCGGCGGCTGGCCGAGATGGGCGTCGACATCGCCCTGGACGACTTCGGTACGGGGTACTCCAACCTCGCCAACCTCCGCCGCCTGCCGGTCAGCATCCTGAAGCTGGACCGGTCCTTCACGCAGAGCATGCAGCAGTTCCCCGCGGACCCCGTCGACCTCAAGATCGTCGAGGGGATCGTCTCGCTGGCGCACAGCCTGGACCTCGCGGTGACGGTGGAGGGGGTGGAGACGGGAGCCCAGGCCGAGCAGCTCCGCGTCCTCGGCTGCGACACGGCCCAGGGCTGGTACTACGCCCGCCCGGGCCCGCCGGAGCGGCTGCACCAGCTGGCTCTGGTGGACGCGACGGGCTGAACGCCCCCGGGGGGGCGCGGGCACCGCGCGTCGGAGGCGCGGGGAACCGCGCGCACGACCACGACGGTCCCGCACCCCCTCACGGCGTTCGGCACCACGGCGCTCCCGGGCACCCCCGGCTCAGCGTTCCAGGAGCATCCGCTGCAGTTCCCGTGCCGCCCGCGGCGGGGCCACGTCGCTGCGGTGGGCGAGCGCGATCGTCCGGTGCAGGCCCGGCCGGGCCAGCGGGGTCACCCTGAGGCCGCCACCGGAGCGGGCCGCCACCATCCGGGGCACCACCGCGGCGCCGAGCCCGGCCCGGACGAAGCCCAGGACCGCGTCCATCTCGCCGCCCTCCACCGCGAAGTCCGGCTCGAAGCCCTCGGCGCGGCACGCGGCCACGGTCAGTTCGCGCAGGTCGTAGCCGTGCCGGAACATCACAAGACGCTCGCCCTCCAGGTCGGCGATGCGCACGGTGCGCCGGCCCCGCGCGGGCCCGGGCGTGTCCGGTGAGGAGACCACCACCAGGTCCTCGCGCAGCAGTTCCACCGTGGTCAGGGCGGGGGAGGGCGTGGGCAGGGGCAGCACGACCAGCGCCAGGTCCAGCGCGCCCCGGGCCAGCTCCCGCACCAGGTCGTGCGAGCCGCCCTCCTCGATCAGCAGCCGGATGCCGGGGTAGCGGTCGTGGAAGGCCCGCAGCACGTCCGGGAGCAGACCCGTGCACAGGCTCGGCGTGGCCCCGAGCCGGACCCGGCCCCGGCGCAGCTGCACCAGCTCCTGCACCTCGTGCCGGGCCGTGTCCGCGTCGGCGAGGATGCGCCGGGCCAGCGGCAGCAGCGCCTCACCGGCGTCCGTCAGCGTGATGTTGCCCCGCGCCCGCAGGAACAGATCCGCGCCCAGCTCCCGCTCCAGGGCCTTGATCTGCTGCGACAGCGACGGCTGCGCCACGTGGACCAGATCGGCCGCGCGCGTGAAGTGCCGGGTCTCCGCGACGGCCACGAAGTACTGGAGCTGCTGGAACTGCATGCTCCTACGATAGACCCACGCTATGGATTCAAGGCGGACCATGTCTTGGACCGATCGCCCGCGGGTCCGTAGCGTGCTGTTCCATGGCTCTGGCAACGCGGACGGACCGACGGCCGTCCTTCGCACGCACGGTGTGGGACTCCACCGTCGGCAAGAAGACCGTGATGGCGGTCAGTGGTCTGATCATGCTCCTCTACCTGGTCGTCCACATGATCGGGAACCTGAAGATCTTCTTCGGGGCGGGAGAGTTCAACCACTACGCGCACTGGCTGCGCGTCGTGGGGGAGCCGTTCATGCACTACGAGTGGACGCTGTGGCTCGTGCGGATCGTGCTGGTGATCGCCGTCTTCGCCCACGCCACCGCGGCATACCAGCTCAGCCGCCGCGACATCAGGGCACGGCCCAGCAAGTACGTGCACAAGAAGGCGCGGGCGAGCTACGCGACCAGGACCATGCGCTGGGGCGGCGTCATCCTCGGCCTGTTCATCGTCTGGCACATCCTCGACCTGACCACCGGCACCGTGCACACCGGCGGTTTCCAGGAGGGCCGCCCGTACCAGAACGTCGTGGACACCTTCTCCACCTGGTACGGCAACGTCGTCTACATCGTCGCGATGCTCGCGCTCGGCCTGCACGTCCGGCACGGCTTCTGGAGCGCCGCACAGACCCTCGGTGCCGGCAGCCGCACCCGCGACCGCGCCCTGAAGACCGCTGCCAACGTCCTCGCGCTGCTGCTCACGGCCGGCTTCGTCGCCGTCCCCGTGGGCGTCATGACCGGAGTGGTGAGCTGAACATGACTTCCTACGCCGACTACACGACCGGGGAGCCGGTCACCGACACCAAGGCCCCGTCCGGCCCCGTCCACGAACGCTGGGACAAGCGCCGCTTCGAGGCCCGGCTGGTCAACCCCGCCAACCGGCGCAAGCACACCGTGATCGTCGTGGGCACCGGTCTCGCCGGCGGCTCCGCCGGGGCCACCCTCGCCGAACAGGGCTACCACGTCGTCCAGTTCTGCTACCAGGACTCGCCCCGCCGCGCCCACTCCATCGCCGCGCAGGGCGGCATCAACGCCGCGAAGAACTACCGCAACGACGGCGACTCCGTCCACCGGCTGTTCTACGACACCGTCAAGGGCGGCGACTTCCGGGCCCGCGAGTCCAACGTGCACCGCCTCGCCCAGATCTCGGTCGAGATCATCGACCAGTGCGTCGCCCAGGGCGTGCCCTTCGCCCGCGAGTACGGCGGACTGCTCGACACCCGCTCCTTCGGCGGTGTGCAGGTGTCCCGCACCTTCTACGCCCGCGGCCAGACGGGCCAGCAGCTCCTCCTCGGCGCGTACCAGGCCCTCAGCCGGCAGATCGCCGCCGGCAACGTCGAGATGCACCCCCGCACCGAGATGCTCGACCTGATCGTCGTCGACGGGCGGGCGCGCGGCATCGTGGCCCGGGACCTGATCACCGGGAAGATCGACACCTACTTCGCGGACGCGGTGGTGCTGGCCTCCGGCGGCTACGGCAACGTCTTCTACCTGTCGACGAACGCCATGAACTCCAACGCCACCGCCATCTGGCGGGCCCACCGCCGCGGCGCCCTCTTCGCCAACCCCTGCTTCACGCAGATCCACCCCACCTGCATCCCGCGCACCGGCGACCACCAGTCCAAGCTGACGCTGATGAGCGAGTCGCTGCGCAACGACGGCCGCATCTGGGTGCCGAAGGCCAAGGGCGACGACCGGCCCCCGGCCGAGATCCCCGAGGACGAGCGCGACTACTACCTGGAGCGCATCTACCCGTCCTTCGGCAACCTCGTACCGCGCGACATCGCCTCCCGCGCCGCGAAGAACGTGTGCGACGAGGGACGCGGCGTCGGCCCCGGCGGGCAGGGCGTCTACCTCGACTTCGCCGACGCCATCGCCCGCATGGGCCGCAAGGCCGTCGAGGCCAAGTACGGCAACCTCTTCGACATGTACCAGCGGATCACCGACGAGGATCCGTACCGGGTGCCCATGCGGATCTACCCGGCCGTGCACTACACGATGGGCGGACTGTGGGTCGACTACGACCTGCAGACCACGGTCCCCGGGCTGTTCGCCATCGGCGAGGCCAACTTCTCCGACCACGGGGCCAACCGGCTCGGCGCCTCCGCCCTGATGCAGGGCCTGGCCGACGGCTACTTCGTGCTGCCGGCGACCATCAACGACTACCTGGCCCGCAACCCCCACCACGACGCGGTGGACGACGAACACCCCGTCGTCCAGGAGGCACTGGCCGAGACCCAGGACCGGCTGAACCTGCTGCTGTCCGTCGGCGGCGACCGCACCCCCGACTCCTTCCACCGCGAACTGGGCGAACTCATGTGGGAGTTCTGCGGCATGGCGCGCAGCGACGCGGGCCTGCGCAAGGCCCTGGAGCGCATTCCGCAGATCCGCGAGGAGTTCTGGCGGCGCATCACGGTCCCCGGCACCGGCGAGGAGTTCAACCAGTCGCTGGAGAAGGCCAACCGCATCGTCGACTACCTGGAACTGGCCGAGCTGATGTGCCTCGACGCCCTGCACCGCGCGGAGTCCTGCGGCGGCCACTTCCGCGAGGAGTCCCAGACACCGGACGGCGAGGCCGCCCGCCGGGACGAGGAGTTCGCGTACGCGGCCGCCTGGGAGTTCACCGGCACCGGCGAGGCACCGGTCCTGCACAAGGAAGACCTGGTCTTCGAGTACGTCCACCCCACCCAGCGGAGCTACGCATGAAGCTCACCCTGCGCGTCTGGCGGCAGAAGAACGCCGACGCCGACGGCACGATGTCCACGTACGAGGTGGACGGCATCTCACCTGACATGTCCTTCCTGGAGATGCTCGACACGCTCAACGAGCAGCTCATCGTCGAGGGCGAGGACCCCGTCGCCTTCGACCACGACTGCCGCGAGGGCATCTGCGGCGCGTGCTCGCTCGTCATCAACGGCGACGCGCACGGACCCGAGCGGACCACCACCTGCCAGCTGCACATGCGGTCCTTCCGGGACGGCGACACCATCGACGTCGAGCCGTGGCGGGCCTCCGCCTTCCCGGTGATCAAGGACCTGGTCGTGGACCGGTCGGCCCTCGACCGCGTCATCCAGGCCGGCGGCTACATCACCGCGCCGACCGGCTCGGCACCCGAGGCGCACGCCACGCCCGTGCCCAAGCCCGACGCCGACCTCGCCTTCGAGCACGCCGAGTGCATCGGCTGCGGGGCGTGCGTGGCGGCCTGCCCCAACGGCGCGGCCATGCTGTTCACCTCCGCCAAGATCAACCATCTCAACGTGCTGCCGCAGGGGGCGCCCGAGCGGGAGACGCGGGTGCTGGACATGGTGGAGCAGATGGACGAGGAGGGGTTCGGGGGCTGCACCCTCGCCGGGGAGTGCGCCACCGCCTGTCCCAAGGGCATTCCGCTCATGTCCATCACCAGCATGAACAAGGAGTGGCTGCGGGCCGCGCGGAAGGTGAAGCGGTAGGGCCGTGGCGGGGAACCGCGCGACCGGCCGCGGGTGGGCCGCGGCCGGTCGCGCGGTCCCCGCGCCCCCGACCAGGGGCACAGTGAACGTTCGCCGGCAGGTGCGGACGGGCGGGACCGGGAAGGGTGCTCATCCCGGTCCCGTCTCGCTACCGGGGACGGTCGTGCGGCGGTCCTTGCGGCCCCCGTGCGCGACGCACGGTCACCGACCGTCACCGGCTCTGGGCGCCGCGCCAGTAGCGCGCGACCCGGCGGTACTGCACCAGCTCACCCGCCCGGTTCAGCTCCACCCGGTACGTCGCCAGCAGACTGGTGGTGTCCGGAACGCGCGCCAGTTCCAGCACGTCGACGTCGACGATCCAGCCGTCGTCCTCGCCGGGACGCACGGCGGATACTCCTTCGAGAGGCCGGCCGATCAGCTCGGTCAGCGCCGCGGCGGCACGCCGGGCGGCGTCCCCGGCACCGCGCACGGCCGGCCGGCGCCCGGCGGGCGGCTCCGAACGGCCGCGCCGCTTCCGGCCATCGGGTTCGGTCATGTGCCCCACTCTCGCCCCGGCGGCGGGCGCGCGCGTGTCCGGCTGGGCCATCCGGGCCCCGCCCGCGGAGGTGAGCCGTTCAGCAACCCCACATCCCCGCTCCCCGCCCGCGACACGCGGCGGTCAGCCTGCCTCGGGACAACAGGGAACGGCGGCACCGCCCGCCGCCCCCCGGCCCGTGACCAGGAGAAGCCATGACCGGCGCACTGACCGTCGAACGCCCCGCCCAGCCCACGGCCCCCGCCCGCTACACCGTCCGTCTCGCCCGGACCGAGGACGACGTGCGCGCCGCCCAGCGGCTGCGGCACGACGTCTTCGCCGGGGAGCTGGGCGCGCTGCTCTCCGGCCCGCAACCCGGCCTGGACGCCGACGCGTTCGACGCCTACTGCGACCATCTGCTCGTGCGCGAGGAGGCCACCGGGCAGGTCGTCGGCACCTACCGGCTGCTGCCGCCGGAGCGCGCGGCCGTCGCCGGGCGGCTGTACTCCGAGGGCGAGTTCGACCTCTCCGCACTGGACGGCATACGGGCGCAGCTCGTCGAGGTGGGCCGCTCCTGCGTCCACCCGGACCACCGCGACGGCGCCGTCATCGGGCTCATCTGGGCCGGCATCGCCCGCTACATGGCCGACCGGGGCCACGAGTGGCTCGCCGGGTGCTGCTCCGTCCCGCTGGCCGACGGCGGCGCCCTCGCCTCCGCCGCCTGGGACCGGGTGAGCAACGGGCACCTGTCGCCGCCCGAGCTGCGGGTCCGTCCGCTGCTGCCCTGGACACCCGGTCCCGCCCCGGCCGCCCGGGTCGAACTCCCCGCCCTGCTGCGCGGATACCTGCGTCTGGGCGCCTGGGTGTGCGGCGCGCCCGCCCACGACCCGGACTTCGGCGTGGCCGACCTGTACGTGCTGCTGCCGATGAGCCGGGTCAACCCCCGGTATCTGAAGCACTTCCTGTCCCTCGTCCCCGCGTGACGAGCGCCTGGCTGCCCACCGCGCCCTGCTCGCCCCGGGCCTGTGTGGAGAGCACGCCGGCGGCCGTCCGGGCCGTCCCGCGCGCCGTGCTGCGGCTGACCGGCGTCGTCCTGCTGCTCCTGGCCGGTCTCGCGCTGTCCCCGCTCGGCGCGCGGGTGCCGGGGTCCGCCGTGCGGCGGTGGTGCCGGTGGATCGTGCGGGCCGCGGGGGTACGGGTCCGTATCACCGGCGGCCCCGCGCCCGCCGGAGGGCTGTTGCTGGTCGCCAACCACATCTCCTGGCTGGACGTCCCGCTGCTGGCCGCGGTCCGCCCCGCCCGGATGCTGGCCAAGACGGAGGTGCGCCGCTGGCCCCTCGCCGGTGCGCTGGCCGCGCGCGGCGGCACCCTGTTCATCGACCGGGACCGGCTGCGCGCCCTGCCGGACACCGTCGCCCGCATCGCCGGCGCGCTGCGCGAGGGCGCCGCGGTCGCGGCCTTCCCCGAGGGCAGCACCTGGTGCGGCCGGGCCCAGGGCCCCTTCCGCCGGGCCGTCTTCCAGGCGGCCCTGGACGCCGGGGTGCCCGTCCAGCCGGTACGGATCGCCTACCGGCTCGGCCCCGCAACGGCGTGCACCGCCCCGGCGTTCGTCGGCGACGACACGCTGATCGCCTCCGTGTGGCGGGTGCTGACCTCCCGCGGCCTGGTCGCGGAGGTCGAGGTGCGGCCCGTGATCCCCCCGGGCGGCGCCCCCGACCGCCGCGCACTCGCCCGCGCGGCGCAACAGCGCCCCGCGCCGGCACCGGCCGGGACACACGCGGTGCTCGTCGCGTAGGGGGTGAGCACCACCCCGGCTGTCGCGCAGGGGGTGAGCACCACCCCGGCTAGGGGGTGCCCGACAGCGTGCGGGACAGGTACGGGGCGGTCCGGCTGTCCGGCGCGGCCGCCACCTGCGACGGCGGTCCGGCCGCCACCACCCGGCCGCCCGCGTCGCCGCCGCCCGGCCCCAGGTCGACCACCCAGTCCGCGCCCGCCACGACGGACATGTCGTGCTCCACGACGATCACGGTGTTCCCGGCGTCGACCAGACCGTGCAACTGGCGCATCAGGACGTCCACATCGGCCGGGTGCAGACCCGTCGTGGGCTCGTCGAGCAGGTAGAGCGTGTGGCCGCGCCTGCCGCGCTGGAGTTCGCTCGCCAGCTTGATGCGCTGCGCCTCGCCGCCGGACAGCTCGGTCGCGGGCTGCCCGAGGCGCAGATAGCCCAGCCCCACGTCGAGCAGGGTGCCCAGACTCCTGGCCACGGCCGGGGTGTCCGCGAAGAACTCCGCGGCGCTCTCCACCGTCAGATCCAGCACCTGCGCGATGTTCCGTCCCCGGTACGTCACGTCGAGGGTCGACGGGTTGTACCGGGCGCCGCCGCAGTCCGGGCAGGGCGCGTACGTGCTGGGCAGGAAGAGCAGTTCCACGCTGACGAACCCCTCGCCCTGGCAGGTCTCGCAGCGCCCGCCCGCGACGTTGAAGGAGAACCGGCCGACGCCGTACCCCCGTGCCCGCGCCTCGTCGGTGGCCGCGAACACCTTGCGCACCACGTCGAACAGGCCGGTGTAGGTGGCGAGGTTGGAGCGCGGGGTGCGCCCGATCGGCTTCTGGTCGACCGACACCAGCCGGCCCACTCCCTCGGTGTCCTCGGTGATCTCACCGATGAGGGTGGACTTGCCCGAGCCGGACACACCGGTGACGGCGGTGAACGCGCCGAGGGGGAACTCGGCGGTCACGCCGCGCAGGTTGTGCCGGGTGACCGGCCCGACCGTCAGCCGGCCGTTCGGGGTGCGGGCCGGCCGGGTGGGAACGGGGGAGCGGTCGAAGAGGTAGCGGGCCGTCGCCGACTCCGCCACGGCGGCCAGACCGGCGACGGGACCGCTGTGCAGGACCCGCCCGCCGTGCTCGCCCGCCTGCGGGCCGACGTCCACCAGCCAGTCGGCGCCCCGTACGACGTCGAGGTGGTGCTCCACCACGAACACCGAGTTCCCGGCGGCCTTCAGCCGTTCCAGCACGGTGATCAGCGCCTCGGTGTCGGCCGGGTGCAGCCCGGCCGACGGCTCGTCGAGGACGTACACGACACCGAACAGGCCGGAGCGCAACTGGGTGGCCAGGCGCAGGCGTTGCAGCTCGCCGGCGGACAGGGTCGGGGTGGCCCGGTCGAGGCTGAGGTAGCCGAGGCCGAGTTCGACGACCGGCGCGATCCGGGAGCGCAGGTCGTCGGTGAGGACCTTGCCCGCCTCGGAACGCGCGTCGAGTCCGGCGGCCAGTTCCACCAGGGGCAGGGCCGCCAAATCGGCGATGGTCCGCCCGCCGACCGTCACCGCCAGCGCCTCGGGCCGCAGCCGGCTCCCGCCGCAGGCCGGGCAGGGCGCACTGGTCAGGAACCGCTCGGCCTTCGCCCGCAGGGCCTGGCTCCTGGAGTCCGAGAAGGTCTTCATCACGTACCGGTGGGCGCTCATGTACGTGCCCTGGTACGGCCGTTGGATGCGGTCGGCGTCCCGGACCGGGTGCACCGTCACCACCGGCTGCTCGTCCGTGAACAGGATCCACCGCCGGGCCTGCGCGGGCAGCTCCCGCCACGGCCGGTCCACGTCGTGGCCGAGCGCGTCGAGGATGTCCCGCAAGTTCTTGCCCTGCCAGGCGCCCGGCCAGGCGGCGATCGCGCCCTCACGGATCGACAGCGACGGGTCGGGGACGAGCAGGTCCTCGCTCGTCCGGTGCACCCGCCCCAGGCCGTGGCACTCCGGGCAGGCGCCGGCGGCCGTGTTGGGCGAGAACGCGTCGGAGTCGAGCCGCTCGGCCCCGGGCGGGTAGGTGCCGGCGCGGGAGAACAGCATGCGCAGGGAGTTGGAGAGGTTGGTGACGGTGCCGACCGAGGAGCGCGAGGTGGGGGCGGCGCGGCGCTGCTGGAGCGAGACGGCCGGCGGCAGGCCGGTGATCTCCGCGACCTTCGGCGCGCCCACCTGGTGGATCAGCCGGCGCGCGTACGGGGCGACCGACTCGAAGTACCGGCGCTGCGCCTCCGCGTAGATCGTGCCGAACGCCAGCGACGACTTCCCCGAGCCGGACACACCGGTGAACACGGCCAGCACGTCCCGCGGGATGTCCACGTCCACCCCCCGCAGATTGTGCTCGCGTGCTCCCCGCACACGGACGTACGGGTCGTGGGGGACGTGGGGGCGGTCGGGGTCGTGCATGCTCGCGACTCTAGCCCGAGGTGATCGCGGCCAGCCGCCGGTAGGAGTCCAGCAGGGCGTCGCGGTCGTGGGTGCTGGTGGTGACCAGGACCTCCTGGGCGCCGGTCTCCTTCAGCACCGACTCCAGTCCGTCCGCGACCTGCTCCTGCGTGCCGGCGAGCTGACCGGTCAGGCCGGACTCGTACAGGCCGCGCTCCTTGGCGGTCATGGTGAGCGCCTCGACGCGCTCGGCGGGCGGCAGGGGCGGGAAGGTGCCGTGCGTGCGGGAGTACGCCATCGACCAGGCCTCGGGCACCAGCAGCCGCCGGGCCTCCTCGGGGGTCGCGGCCACGGCCACCGTCCCGGAGACGACCACGTAGGGCTCCGCCGCCCAGCGGGAGGGGCGGAAGTGGGTGCGGTAGTGGTCGATGCCGCGCCGCATCTTGTCCCGGTTGCGCAGGTCCCCGATCACCAGGGGCAGTCCGAGCCGGGCGGCGACGGCGGCGCCCTCACCCATGGCCAGGACGAACGGCGGCACGGCCAGCCCTTCGGCCGGGCGGGCGTGCACCCCCGTCGGGGAGGTGCCCTCGAACCAGCCGAGCAGCTCCCGCACCTGCGCTTCGAAGTCCTCGGCGTCGCCCTTGTCGCGGCCCAGTGCCCTGCGCACCCCGTCCGTGAAGCCGACGGAGCGGCCGAGGCCCATGTCGATCCGCCCGGGGTACAGCGATTCCAGCACCCCGAACTGCTCGGCGACGACCAGGGGCCGGTGGTTGGGCAGCATCACCCCGCCGGTGCCGACCCGGATGGTCCGGGTGGCGCCCGCGACGGCCGCGGCCAGGACGGTCGGCGCCGATCCGGCGACCCCGGGCACGCCGTGGTGCTCCGACACCCAGAACCGGTGGTAACCGAGCCGTTCCAGCTCGCGCGCGAACCGCACGGTGTCCCGCAGCGCCTCGGGGTGGGTGTGCCCCTCCCGGGTGCGGGAGCGGTCCAGGACGGAGAAGCGGGCCGAGGCGATCAGGGAGCTCACACCGGTGTCAACGCAGCCGGGCCCCCGGCATTCCCGGCTGCGGGCCCCCTCCTCGTGGCCCGCCCGGCCGGACGGGCGGCCGGGACGCCACCTGGAAGCCGTCTCCCCGGCAGAAGGGGCCCGAAGCGGGTCCCGGTGTGCGCCCGCCGACCGGAGTCCTAAGGTGGGCGTGTGAGCGACGACCCCCGCAAGGCCCCCCTGGCCGTGTTCGACCTGGACAACACCCTCGCCGACACCGCGCACCGGCAGCACTTCCTGGAGAGCCGCCCCAAGGACTGGGACGGCTTCTTCTCGGCGGCGCCGCAGGACGGGCCGCTCATGGAGGGCATCGCGCTGGTCGCGGAGTACGTGCGCCAGTGCGAGATCGTCTACCTCACCGGGCGGCCCGAGCGCTGCCGGCAGGACACGCTCGACTGGCTGGCCGCCCAGGGGCTGCCCGAGGGGCGGCTCCACATGCGCGGGGACGCCGACCGCAGGCCGGCCCGGTTCACCAAGCTGCAGACCCTGCGACGGCTGGCCCGCACCCGCGAGGTCCGCGTACTCGTCGACGACGACGAACTGGTCTGCGAGGACGCCCGGCGAGCCGGCTTCACCGTCCTGCGGGCCGACTGGGCGGCCCGCTCCGCCGAGATGAAGGCGGCCCAGGAGCGGGAGGGGCGCACCTGACGGCAGCCGCGGGAGCGCCCGTGCCCGCCCGGACGGCGGCCTACTCCGCGCCCTCCAGGCGGAAGCCCACCTTGAGGCCCACCTGCCAGTGCGCGATCTGCCCGTCCTCGAGCTGACCGCGCACCTGGGTCACCTCGAACCAGTCCAGGTTGCGCAGGGTCTGCGACGCCCGCTCGACGCCGTTGCGGATGGCCTGGTCGACGCCTTCGTGCGAGGTGCCGACGATCTCGGTGACCCGGTAGGTGTGGTGCGACATGCCGCTGCTCCTCTTCCAGTGACGGATGTGCCACGCGTCACTCCACCGTGCCCCACGCGGCGGCGAAGCGCGAGACGTCGTCCCGCGCCGTCGCCGCCGCCCCGGAGCATCGGTGGGGTCAGCGGGCCGTGCTCAGGGACAGCGCGAACCGCCCCTCGCCGTCGGTCCACCAGTGGGTCAGGTCCAGCCCGGCGGCGGACAGTTCGCCGCGCACGCCCTCCTGCCGGAACTTCGCGGACACCTCGGTACGCAGCTCCTCGCCCGCCGCGAAGTCCACCGCGAGGCCGAGCGCCGGCACCTTCACGGTCTGCTCCGAACGGGACCGCAGCCGCATCTCGATCCACTCCCGCCCGGGGTCCCACCGGGCCACGTGGTCGAACCCGGCGAGGTCGAAGTCGGCGCCGAGCTCCCGGTTGATCACCGTCAGGACGTTCTTGTTGAACGCCGCCGTCACCCCGGCCGCGTCGTCGTACGCCCGGACCAGCACCTCCTCGTCCTTGACCAGGTCCGTGCCGAGCAGCAGGGCGTCGCCCGGCGCGAGCATGGCCCGCACGGACGCCAGGAACGCGGCGCGCTCGGCGGGCAGGAGGTTGCCGATCGTGCCGCCGAGGAACGCCACCAGCCGCGGCCCCGGCGTGTCCGGCAGGGTCAGCTCTCCGGTGAAGTCGGCGATCAGCGCGTGCACGTCCAGGTCCGGCCGCTCGGCGGCGAGCGCCCGCCCGGCCTGGTCGAGCGCACTGCCGCTGACGTCGACGGGTACGTAACTGCGCAGCTCCGTCAGGGAGTCGAGCAGGTGCCGGGTCTTCTCGGAGGAACCGGACCCCAGCTCGACCAGCGTGCGGGCCCCGCTCGCCGCGGCGATGTCGCCGGAGCGTGCCAGGAGGATCTCCCGTTCGGCGCGGGTCGGGTAGTACTCGGGCAGTGCGGTGATCTCCTCGAACAGGTCGCTGCCGTGGGCGTCGTAGAACCACTTCGGCGGCAGCGTCTTGGGGGAACCGGTCAGCCCCCGCCGGACGTCGGCGCGCAACGCGGCGTCGGTGGCGTCCTCGGGCAGGGTGCGGGTCAGGTGGAACGGGCTCACGTGCGGGACTCCTCGGGAGTGGGCGCGAAGGTGTCGGCCGGTTCTTTCAGCGGCGTGAGCAGCACGTCCGTGCGGCTCGCCGCGAGCAGGGTGCGGTCGGGGACCTCCTGCCAGTGCGGATCGTCGTCGTAGGGCTCGGAGGCCACGACCGTGCCGCCGCCGGGCAGGGTGAGATACCACAGCGTGTCGCCCCAGGCGGTCGCCGTGATGGTGTCGCCGTTGGTCATCAGCAGGTTGAGCCGGGAGCCGGGGGCCGCGGCGGCGACCTCCAGGACGGTGTCGGCCAGGGCCTGTCCGTCCTCGTCGCCGCCGCGCAGCCGGGCCAGCACCAGCGCCCAGACGAGAGCCGAGTCGTTGCGGGCCTCCAGGGACAGCAGGTCCTCGTCCGGCAGCGTCCGGGACAGGGCCGCCAGCGTGCCGGGCCAGCCCCTGACCGCCCCGTTGTGGCTGAACAGCCAGGTCCCCGCCGCGAACGGCGCCGCCGCGGCCTCGGCGTCCGCGCCGGACAGCGTCGCGTCGCGCACCGCCGCGAGCAGCCCCTCGGTCGTCACGACCCGGGCCAGGTCAGCGAACGACAGATCCGCCCAGATCGGCCCGGCGCGGCGGTACCGGGCCGGCACCGGGTCGCCCTGGGCGTACCAGCCGACGCCGAAGCCGTCGGCGTTGACCGTCCCGTGGCGTTGGTGCCGGGGCGCCCACGACTGCCGGTACAGCCCGTGCGGGGGCTCCACCAGCAGCCGGCCCAGCGGCTCGCCCGGCCCCACGTAGGCCAGGTGACGGCACATCAGTTCCCCTCCGCGGAGCGGGCGGTGCGGAAGCCGGAGAAGATCTGCCGCCGGATCGGGTAGTCCCAGTTGCGGAACGTGCCCCGGCAGGCCACCGGGTCCACGGCGAACGAACCGCCGCGCAGCACCTTGTGGCCCGGGCCGAAGAAGACCTCGGAGTACTCCTTGTAGGGGAACGCCCGGAACCCGGGGTACGGCAGGAAGTCGCTCGCCGTCCACTCCCACACGTCGCCGATCAACTGCCGTACGCCGAGCGGCGACTCACCGGCCGGGTAGCTCCCGGCGGGTGCCGGGCGCAGGTGCCGCTGGCCGAGGTTGGCGTGCTCGGGGCCGGGGTCGGCGTCGCCCCACGGGTAGCGCATCGAGCGGTCGCCGGCCGGGTCGTGCCGGGCGGCCTTCTCCCACTCGGCCTCCGTGGGCAGCCGGCGTCCCGCCCAGCGCGCGTAGGCGTCGGCCTCGTACCAGCACACGTGCAGCACGGGCTCGTCCGGCGGGACCACCTCGGTGACGCCGAAGCGGCGCCGCAGCCACTGAGCGCCGTCGCGCCGCCAGTACAGCGGGGCGCGGATGCCCTGCCCGCGGATGTGCGCCCAGCCCTCGGGCGTCCACCAGCGCGGGTCGTCGTACCCGCCGTCCTCGATGAACGCCCGGTATGCGGCGTTCGTCACGGGGGTGGTGTCGATGTGGAAGGCGGCCACCTCGCGCCGGTGCGCGGGGCGTTCGTTGTCCAGGGCCCACGGTTCGCCGGAGGTGCCCATGGTGAACGGGCCGCCGGGCACCAGGACTTCGGGCGGCCCGGTGAACAGCGGCACCGGTTCCGGGTCGGGCGCCGTCAGCGCCTGCGGGCCCTTCCTGAGCTGATGGGTGATCAGCATGGTCTCGTCGTGCTGCTGTTCGTGCTGGGCGATCATTCCGAAGGCGAAACCGGCCTCCGTCAGCCGGGTCCCGTCGAAGGCGGCCCGCTCCAGCACGTCCAGGGCCCGGCCGCGTACGTCCGCCGCGTAGGCACGGGCCTCGGCGGGCGCCAGCAGGGGCAGCTTGGGCCGTTCGGCCCGCGGGTGCTCGAAGGCGTCGTAGAGGCTGTCGATCTCCGGGCGTATCGCCTCCTGCCCGGCGACGGCCCGCAGCAGCCACTGCTCCTCCTGGTTGCCGATGTGCGCGAGGTCCCACACCAGCGGCGACATCAGCGGGGAGTGCTGCGCGGTCAGGTCGGGCTCCTCGACGCAACTGGTCAGCAGGGTCGTGCGGTCACGGGCCAGGACGAGCGCGGCGACGGCGCGCTCGCGCAGCGCCTCCGGGTCCGCGGCCGGGGCGTCCGCAGCGGCCTCGGGACGGGTGTCGGTCATGAGCGCGGGTCCTTCCCGTGGGTGCGGCCGTCCGCGGCGCGCTGTCGGTCGAGCAGGTCGTCGGCGGGGCAGCGGCCCAGGACGACGTAACGGTCCAGGAAGGCCGTGACGGCCTCGACGACCTCCGGGGAGGCGCCGAGGCGGGGCAGGGCCTCCAGCGCGGCCGTGAAGCAGACCACGGCCGTCTCGCGCAGCTCCGGATCGGCCAGGGCGGAGCGAGCCGCCTCGCGCCAGAGCGGATTGTCCGGCGCGGCCAGCCCCAGGGTGCGCTCGGCCAGCGGCTTCACCGCCCGGTAGGCGGTCTCGGCGGCCTCCGGGTCGTCGAACAGCGCCGCCGTCACGGCCAGCGGAACGATCCAGCCGTCGTCGCCCGGCTGGGCGTCGATCATGCGCAGTTCCAGGTGGCCGCGTGGCCTGACCGGCGGGAACAGCGTCGTCAGGTGGTAGTCGAGGTCCTCCCGGGTGGGCGGCCTGGGGGCGCGGTTGCGCAGCCACTCACGGAACGTGAGCCCCTCGGGGACCTCCCAGGGCGTCCGGTCGCCGCGTACGCACATCACGGGGGAGTCCAGGACGTGGCGCGTCCAGGCGCCGCGCGGGTCGGCGTCCAGGGGCGGTCCGCCCGCCCGGCCGGCACCGATCCGCGTCCAGGTGAGCTGGCGCGTGGACAGCCAGCCGGTCGGGCGGTGACCGGCGAGCGGGGAGTTGGCGAACGCCGCCACCAGGACCGCGCCCAGGTGGTGGGCCAGCCACCAGCGCCG
This sequence comes from Streptomyces sp. NPDC026246, assembly GCF_055567995.1. Classification (NCBI taxonomy): domain Bacteria; kingdom Bacillati; phylum Actinomycetota; class Actinomycetes; order Kitasatosporales; family Streptomycetaceae; genus Streptomyces; species Streptomyces sp. NPDC026246. Next base: position 777,789 of record NZ_JBVHPJ010000001.1, read on the forward strand.
CACGTGGCCGAGGGGCCCCGGCTCCTCGTGGCCGGCGTCCAGGCACACCTGTACGGAGGCGGAGCTGCACATCATGTCCCGGCCGGCCGGGCCGGTGCGGTCCAGGCTGGTCTCCATGGCGTCGTAGCGCGGTTCGCGCAGGAACCGGCGGGGTGCGTGCCAGGGGTCCTGGCCGAGGCCGACGAGGGTGAGGCTGTCCTGCCGCAGGACCGCGCGGACGGCGTCCAGATCGGCGGAGACGGTGTCGACGCACTCGGTCAACGAGGTGGCGGGCGGCGAGCTGAGCTCCAGCTGGCCGCCGGGTTCGACCGTGAGCGCCGATCGCAGCGGCAGGGTCCGTACGGCCGCGTGGGCCGCCGCGAGTCGTTCGTGGGTGACGGGGAGCTGCGGGTCGCGCAGCTCGTGGACGAGCCATTCCACCTCGACGCCGAGGCGGCGGGGCGGGCCGGTCTTGAAGCAGATGCCGCGGACCAGTGCCTCGACCTCGGCTTCGGACAATGAGGTGCGTGGCCGGGTACAGCCACTTACCGAATCGGACATGTCGGGATCCTCCTGAGATTCCACCATGCCACCGGTCCGGGTACTTCGGCGCCCGGACCGGACGGCTCGTCCCACCCAAGACGGTCGTCCCGCTCACCACAAGGGGGCAAACCGGGACGTCAGTGATCGGTCACCACCGGCGGTCCGGCGATCCCCCGCGCTTCCTCCGGGGTTCTCCGGCCGGGGAAAACTCCGTTGCGCGGCGGTCCGGGCATCGACCACCATGCCTGCGTGAGCACGACAAGAACGGCCGCGCGGCGCGCGGTCACGCCGCGTACGGGGGTCGCGGCGTGAGCGCGCGCCTGCGCGGTGTGGCCCAGGAGACCGAGCGGATCGTCGCGGCGGGCGGCTACCGGACGCCCGGCGGACGCGAGGTGCGGATCGCCGAGCAGGTGGCGGCGGCCCGGGAGGGCACGCGCCTGTACGGGCCGGAACCCGTTCCCGTACCCGCCGTCCGGGTGACGCGGACGCGCATCGAGGTCACCGGGGAGAGCAGCCTGGAGGCCGCCCGCCGGCTGGGCGGGCCCGTGGCGGTCCTGAACTTCGCCTCGGCCCGCAACCCGGGCGGCGGCTATCTGAACGGCGCCCAGGCGCAGGAGGAGGCGCTGTGCCGGGCCTCGGCCCTGTACACCTGCCTGCTGCGGGCCCGCGGCTTCTACGACCACCACCGCGCCCACCGCGACCCCTTCTACACCGACCGGGTCATCCACTCACCCGGTGTGCCGGTCTTCCGCGACGACCGGGGCCGGCTGCTGGAGGAGCCGTACACAGCCGGCTTCCTGACCTCTCCCGCGCCCAACGCGGGCGTGGTGCTGCGCACGGCACCGCAGCGGGCGGCCGAGCTGCCGCACGCGCTGGCGGTGCGGGCGGAACGCGTCCTGGAGACGGCCGCCGCACACGGCTACCCGCGGCTCGTCCTCGGCGCCTGGGGCTGCGGCGTGTTCCGCAACGACCCGGCGCGGGTGGCGGCGGCGTTCCACGGCCTCCTGGGCCCCGGCGGCCGCTTCGCGGCCACCTTCGACCACGTCGTCCTCGGCATCCTCGACCGCACCCCCGGCGCCGCGGTCCGGACCGCCTTCGAGCGGGAGTTCGGCCTCGCCGTTCCCACAGCCGGCGCCTGAAGCGCGGGGAGCCCGTGCTGCGCAGAGCCCGTGCTTCAGGGAGCCACGGCAGCTCTCGTCGCACGACAGGGCGTCAGGCGGGCGGCAGGAGGTCAGCTCCAGCCGTAGCGCTCCTGCAGGCGGCGTCTGACGAGGTTGAAGCGCATGCGGTCCAGGGCGCAGGCCTCCCGGCGCATCCCCTCCTCGTGCAGGCGCAGCACCCGGTCGACGTCCACCCACGAGTCCCGGCCGGACCGGTCCCAGGGGCCGCTGCCGATCGGCACCCACTCCCGGTCGTCGTCGTGCCGCTTGCTGGACAGCTGCACGGCGAGGAACGTCCCCGCCGCCTCCCGCGCGACGACCAGGACCGGGCGGTCCTTGCCGCGGCCGTCGTTCTCCTCGTACGGCACCCACGTCCAGACGATCTCGCCGGGGTCCGGGTCACCGTCGTGGGCGGGGGAGTACTCCGTGCGCACCGGGCCGCTCCTGCGCGGGTCGGCCCGGACGGTGGCGGAAGGGCCGTGGCGGCCGGGGACGTTGTCGTCGGTGAACATGCTCACAGGGGCACCCTAGAGGCCGCCCGATCACCTGGTCACCCGGGTACCCGCCAACCGCGAGGACGCCTGCTCCGCACGACCCCGGCCACACGCCACCTCCACCGCACGGGGACAGGACGGTGGTGGGGACATCCCCACCTTCCGGACTGAGGCCGGCCGCAGCGACAGCCGGGGCATCGGGAGACAGACTTCCGGGTGAGAACCCGGTCCGCGACCACCGCGGGAAGACGCTGCCTTCCGACAGACTTGAGAGCCCTGCATGAGACGCCTCGCCCCCGTCACCCGGATGACTGCTTCACCCCGGCGACAGGTCAGCTCCCTGGTCGCTGCGGCCGGGGCGGTCCTCGTCTCCTTCTTCCTCGTCCCCGACGCCCTGGCCCGGACGTCCGTCAGCACGGCGAACGTCGGTGACTCCTTCCGCCGCGGATTCGTCCTCCACTGGCAGTCCGGCAGCCAGGACCTGCCGCCTCGACTGGAGACCACGGTCGCCTTCTGGTTCCGCTTCCACCTGGTCAAGGCCGGGATCTCCGCACTGCTCCTCGTGGTGACCGTGGCGTTGGGTGTCGTCCTGTGGCGGCACTTCCGGCAGCGGCCCGGTAAGCGGTCCGCCCGCCTCCGCCGAGGGCTGTGCCACGGCGCGGTGGGGATGCTCGGACTCTTCGCCCTGGTGGCGCTGATGGCCAACGTGCAGGGCGCGGTGGCCCCTTACGCCTCGTTGCTCCCCATGCTGACGACCGGTGGCGCGGAGGGCGAACTCGCCGCCACCCTCGCCGAGGTCCGGCAACAGGCAGACGCCCCACCGCATTCGGGGGAGTCTCCGGTTCTCGCCTTCATGGTCAGGGAGTTCGCCGTCTACCACGCCGTCCTGGCCGTGATGGCCGGCGTGATCACCTGCGTCCTGGTCGGCACGAGCATCGTGCTGTGGAAACGGTCGAGGGCCTCGGACGGGCAGTCGAAGCACGCGCCGAGGACGGGCGCCGCCGTCTCAGCACTCTGGGCGGCCGTCGCGCTCGTCCTCGCCTTCTCCAACGCTGCCAACGCGGCGAACTCGCCCCAGGCACTCGCCCGTTTCTTCACCGGGAGCTGGTGAACAGGCCCGCCCCTCAGGGACGGTGGAACCGCACCTCCGGGTGGGCCGGGTCCGGGCCGTCGAGGAGCGGCTGGTTCCTGCCTCGTAGGTGCTCGTCGAAGAAGGCGGCGACGTACGCGCGGGTGACGGCCACCGCGCGGTCGGCCGGGAGGTCACCACCGGGCAGGCCCAGGTGGTGGAGGAGCACGGGCGCGTCGGAGAAGCCGAGGTGGTCGGCGCCGTCGACGGTCAGCCAGTGCTTCTCACCGTGCAGAGCCGTCCAGGTGGTGTCCCAGGAGGTGTCCTCACCGCCCGGCCGGTGGAACTCGTCGGTGCCCAGCAGGAGGAAGGGGCGTCCGTCGAGTCCGTCGGCGGGCACGGTGTCCCAGAAGGTGCCGTCCATGTTCACTCCGGCGTCGATGCGCCGGTCGGCGGACATGGCGCCGAGGGCGCTCGCACCGCCGATCGAGTGGCCGGCCATGCCGATCCGTGTCCGGTCGATGGAGGACGCGTACCGCCAGGCGGGCCGGGAGCCGGTCAGCCGGTCCAGGACGAAGCGGGTGTCGGCGGCCCGCGCCCGGGTGACCAGGCTGCCGTCGGCCCCGTCGTCCTCCTCCAGAACGGCGCAGGCGACGCAGGTCAGGGTGCGTCCGCCCGGCACCGACGTACCGGACGACTCGTAGGCGTGGTCGACAGAGGCGACGACGTAGCCGCGGGAGGCGAGGTCCACGGCGAGGCTGGTGAGGGTGAACCGCGGCAGGCCGAAGCCGGGCGAGAGCACCACCAGCGGGTGCCGTCCCGGAGCAGGGCGTACGTTCACCTCGCTGTGCGTACGGGCCCGCGCCACCTGCCGCACCACCGGCCCTTCGACCGGCAGGTCCTTCAGCAGCAGCCGGGCCTCCTCCCGGGTGGCGTACGGGGCGGGGCGTCCCCGCGCGTGCCGGACGGAGGCGGGATAGTGCAGGGTGACCATGAGTTCCCGGCCGTCGGCCTCGGGCACCCAGGGATCGGGGCGCGCGTGGTCCACGAGATGGAGGACGGAACTCCCCACCGCTCGAGGGCCGGTGGGGGTCGGCAGCCGCACGCGTTCGGCCGGCCGGTCCGGGACGGTCGCGGCGGTGCGCGGAAGGGGCGGCGCGGCCATGACGGTGGTGGCGGCCGGTAACGTGACCGCGCCGGCGAGAAGGGCGGCGGCGGCCGCCCGTGTCAGCTTCTTCATGCCCGGGACGCTACGGTCGCGGCCCCGGACCCCGCGTCCTTCCACGGTCCCGACCACCGCCGGAGCCGTACGACCCCGGTCGGAGACCGGTCTCCATCTCAGGGCCGGACGCGCCGCGTGAGCCTCGTACACATCGAGGTCGGCGACGGTGGGCCGGCGCCCGCGGCACGCCCTGGAAGAACCGCGGCCCCCGGGGCTGCCGGTCGTCGACGCCGCGGTCCGCTTCGGGGCGACTGTCCTCGTGGCCGTCCGCAGCGAAAGGCTGAGACCAGCATCTTCGATACGGCTACGCGGCCGCGGCGTCCGCCGTGACGGGCGGCGAGGGCCACCGGTCCTGCCAGCGCAGCTCCGCCTCCAACTGCGCGGCCACCTGCGCCAGGAGCGGTTCGCTGTGCGCCGGGCCCAGCAACTGCGCCCCGACGGGCAGTCCGTCCGGCGTGAACCCGGCGGGGACGTTGATCCCCGGCCAGCCCAGCACGTTCCACGGCCAGGCATAGGGACAGGCCGCGATCATAGCCCGGTCGGTGGCGAAGCCGCTGAGTTCCAGCAGGGCTCCGATACGGGGCGGAGGAGCGGCCGTCGTGGGCGCCAGGACCACGTCGTAGGCGTCGAAGAAGGAGCCGATACGGCGGTGCAGCACGGCCTCCGCCCGGCGTGCCACGCGCAGCGGCGCCCCGCCGAGCAGCCGGCCCAGCCGGGCCGCCTCCCGGGTGCGCCGGTCCAGCAGCGCCGGGAAGGGCGCCTCGCCCACCCGCTCGGCGATCCCGGCCGTGGCACGCGGCACGAACGTCAGCCCGATCTGCCCGTACGGCGGGTCGGCCTCCTCCACCGTGTGCCCCAGGCGGGCGAGCCGCTCGGCGAGTTCGGTGACCCGGGTGCGCACCTCGGGCAGCAGCCGGGCGGGGACGGCGGTGAAGGGCGGCTTGAGGGAGAGCGCGACGCGCAGCCGCCCGGGGTCGCGTCCGACGGCTGCCGACAGATCGATCGCCGGGGGCCGGTGCGGGTCCAGGTCGTGGTTGCCGCTCGCGGCGTCCAGCAGCAGGGCCGCGTCGGCCACGGTGCGGGCCAGGGTGCCGTTGACGGTGATGCCCTGGAAGGACTCGCCGCGCGGCCAGGTGGAGATGCGGCCGCGCTGCGGCTTGATGCCCACCAGATGGGTCCAGGCTGCCGGGATCCGCACCGAACCGGCCCCGTCCGAGCCCAGCGCGGCGGGCACCAGCCCGGCGGCGACCGCGGCGGCCGAGCCACCCGAGGAACCCCCGGGCGTGTGGTCCGTGCTCCACGGGTTGCGGGTCGAGCCGAACGCGGGACCCTCGGTGAACGGCCACTGCCCGAACTCGCAGGTGTTGGTCTTGCCCACGATCACGGCCCCCGCGGCGCGCAGCCGCCGTACGGCCTCGCCGTCCTCGGGGACCGGCGGGAACTCGCCGCAGCAGCCGAAGGCGGTGGGCTCGCCGGCCACGTCCATGTCGTCCTTCACCGCCACGGGCACCCCGAGCAGCGGCTTGCGCACACCCGCCGCCAGCTCCCGGTCGGCGGCGTCGGCCTCCGCGAGGGCCGCCTCGGTGCGCACGATCCGGAAGGCGTTCACGCTGCTCTGCGCCGCCTCGATCCGGGCCAGCGTGCGCTCGACCAGCGCGCGGGAGGACACCTCGCCGGCGGCCAGCGCACGGGCGGTCTCCGCCAGACCCTCGGCACGGTCGAACGTCATACGGACACCTCCGGAAGCGGCTTGTCTACCGAACGGTAACGTCCGGTGGCCGATGGCGGAACGCCCACGACGGGAGTGGACGTTCACCCACGGGCCACACCCTCCCCAGTACGCACATTCGCCACGTTCAAACGAGGCAGACACGTTTGCGCCGGTGAGCGGGGGGACGTCCCGCCTGGTTGCGTCACTCCACGAAGACGCAGAAGGGATGACCGGCGGGGTCGCGGTACACGCGGAACGGCTCGTCGTCGCCGGGGTCGGGCTGCTCCCGGTCGGCCAGCAGGGTGCCGCCCAGGGCGAGAACACGTGTGTGCTGGTTCCGCAACTCCTGCAGTGAGGGCACGGCCAGGTCCAGGTGCAGCTGCTGCGGGACGGTGCCGTCCGGCCAGGTCGGTGCGCGCAGCTCCGTCACCTGCTGCACGGCGATCTGCGGTCCGCCACGCGGGTCGCGCAGCACCAGCCAGTCCCGGCCGCACTCGTCGGGCCGCCCCGCGGGCGGGGGCTCGTCCCCGTCGCGGTACACCAGGCCCAGCAGGGCCCGGTAGAACTCCGCCAGTGCGCGGGCGTCCGTGCTGTCGAGCACCGTCTGCACCAGCCGGATGCGATTCTCCCCGTCCGTCACCGGACCCGGGTGCCCCGGCAGCCACCGGATACGCCGGCCCGTGCGGGACGGGACGGGCCGTCTCCCCGCCGTGGTCGCGGCGGGGAGACGGCCCGGCCGGGGTCAGCGTGTGCCGGTGACCCGATGCTCCTTCAGGGCACCGCAGTTGGAGCCGTACACCTGCACGTAGGTGTTGGCGATGCTGCCGCCCCAGTCCACGCAGTGGCCCTTGCCGTAGACGTAGGTCGGGCCGGCGTACGAGGTGAACAGGCCCTCGTCGTAGTGGCTCTCCTCCGTGTCCGGCACGGAGGCCCAGGCGGACATGGCGACGGCCTTGCCCGGGTTGTTGCGGATGGTCGCGACGCAGTTCTGGCCGTTGGACGCGTTGTAGGTCAGGTAGACCGTCCCCAGCGAGCCGAGGGCCGCCGAGTTGACCGTCTTGTACCCGCTTCCGCACACCTTCTGCGGTGTGGTGTTGGGCGCGGCGGAGGCCGGTGCCGCCAGGGCGGTCAGGCCCCCCAGTGACAGGGCCGCCACGGCGGAGACGGACAGAACGGAACGGGTGAATCTCATATTTCCCCCTTGAAACTCTTCTGCAACTCTTCGAGGTGGTTGGTCCTGCATGGTGTGACCCGCCGGACACCCAAAGGGTTGTACGTCATCTCCCTTGTGGGTTGCGGCAGTTGGGGAGAGCCGGGTGAAGGGCCGGTTCCGTGTGCCCGTCGGTGCACGTGAGATCCCGAAGATCTGCGCAGGGGTGTCACACGGGCTGCACACCGCCCTTCCAAAGCCTCGTTACCGTTACGCCTCGCTCCAGCGCGCGAACGTGACAAGGTCGCGGCCGGCGTGCCGCCGCAACAGCCAGATCGGGAAGACCACACATGGACTACTGCTCGTCGTGCCGCAGGCACCTCAACGGAGCCCTGGTCTGCCCGGGCTGCGGCGCCTACGCCCCGGACATCGACCCCTGCGGTATCGACGGCCGCACCGGCCGGACCACGGCGAGCAGCACCGTCCCGGCCCCGGGGGAGACCGCCGCGGGCCCGCGGTACGACACGTCCCTCCTGGACCGGACCGTCCCCGGCGCGCAGCGGCCTCCCGTCCTCGCGCCCATGCCGGACCGGACACCCGTGCCGTCCGGCGCCCACGAGCGCCCGGAACCCGGAACGCTCGACGACCGGGTGGACCGCCCGCAGGGCCGCGCCGCGCGGCGCCGGCAGATGGCCCGCTGGAAGAAGAACCAGCGGCGGGCCGTGGTGGCGACCGCCGTCGCACTCGTCGGCGGAGGACTGACCGTCGCCGCCGTGAACGGCAACGCCACCCCCGGAGTGCAGGCGGCCACCACACCGGGTGACACCCCCATGGGCGGCGCCGGGGCGCAGGCGCCGGACTCCACCGGACCCGCCCCGGACCGGTACGGCACCCCGCGGTCCTCGCCCACCGCGGCACCGCGGTCCCCGCGCGCCTCGCGCCACCAGCAGAACCGGTCCGCCGACCCCCGCACCACCCCCGCCGGCACGCACACGGACGCCGCCGCCGCCCCCCGCGAACTGCCGCTGACGACCCCCGGGCGCACCGGGACGGCCGCCCCGGACACGGCGGGCCCCTCCCGCACCGGCGCCGGGACCACCGCTCCGGCCGCCACCACGCCGGCCACGCCCCCCACCGCCGGAACGGACACCCGGCCGCCGGAGTCCCCCGCCACGCCTCCACCCGCGACGGACCCCACGGCACCCGCCCCGCCCCCCGCGGACCCGGGCTCCGGCACCAGCCGCGACGAACTCTGCCTGCTCGTCATCTGCCTCGGCTGAACGAAAACCGGTGGCCGTCCGGCGGCCCCGCTCCGTATCGTCGGACCATGGCCGACGAGTGCTCAACTCCTGTACTGCGCACGGAAGTTCAGGCCCCGGCCACCGGCGGCGCCCTCCTTCCTCGCAGGGACCCGCCCGACGCCCCGCACCCCGCCGCGCACACGGCCCGGCCGCCTCCGCGGCGGGCCGGATCCGCCCTACAATCCTGGCGACCAGATCGGGGGCGTCATCAGCGGGGGAGTCCGCGTGGAAACCATCATCGTGCAGTTGCCCGGTCCCGCCCGGTGGGGCGCGGACGACACGGGCAGTCCGGAACTGATCCACCTGGGGCCGGGGGACATCGCCGACTTCGGCCGCGGCACGGCCGGCGTGCGCATCGTGCTGAAGGACCCCGGCGTCTCCCGCCGCGCGGGCCAGTTGGAGGCGGCGGGCGACTACTGGCGGCTGTCCAACTTCAGCCGCAGCGTGTCGTACGTGGTCGAGAATCTGGAGGGGGCCGGCGAGTACCTGACCGTCGCTCCCGGGCGGCTCGGGGCGCCGGTGCCCTTCGAGTTCTCCCGCGTCGTGCTGCCCGCCCTGTCCGGCACCGCCACCTTCAAGGTGTTCGCACCCCAGCACGCCTACCTGGGCGAGCAGTCCTCCCCGGGCGGCGGCGAACAGACCGTGCACCCCTTCGCCCTGGACCCGACGTCGAAGTACTTCCTCGTCCTGGTCGCCCTCTGCGAATCCCGGCTGCGCGACCCGTCCGACTCGGCACTGCCGGGAGTCGGGCAGATCGTGGACCGGCTGCGGCCGCTGGAGTCCTGCCGGGACCTCACCCGCTCCGCGGTCAACTACCACATCGACTACCTGGCCTTCGCCAAACTTCGCCTGGAACCGGTGGAGGAGGCCGCGGCCGGACCCGACGGCGGCCGCACCGGCGCAAAACGCGCCCGGCTCGCCTCCGTCGCCCTGCGCTTCGGACTGGTACGCGAGGAACACCTCGGCCTGCTGCCGCCGCGCAGCGCCCGCCGCCCCGCCCCGCAGGAGGCCGGCGCATGAGCACGCCCGACGCCCCGGACGACGAACTGGAGGCACCCCGGCCGCGGTTGCCGGAAGGCTTCCGGATCGGCGACTGGGAGACAGGTCCCGTCATCGGCTCCGGCGGCTGGGGCACCGTGTACGAGGGGCGTGCGGTCGCCGACGGCGCGCCCGTCGCCGTGAAGGTGCTCCCCACCGGCACCCTGGGACCCGGGCAGCGTGCCGCGCTCGGTGAACTCGTCGCCCGCGAGGTCCGGTTCAGCGCCGAAGCCGACCATCCGCACCTCGTCCGCACCCACGCCGTCTGCACCGTCGAGGCGCCGGGGACCCCCGAACTCGACGGGGCGATCGCCCTGGTGATGGACCGGGCCGAGGCCAGCCTGAAGGACGTGCTGGACTCCGCCGCGACGGGCGCGCCGATCGACGGCGCCCCGAGCATCCTGCGCGGCGTGGCCGCCGGACTCGCCCACATGCACGACGCCGGATGGGTGCACGGCGACCTCAAACCCGCCAACGTCCTGCTGGGCCCCGGCGGCCGGGTGTGGCTCGCCGACTTCGGTCTCGCCACCGAACTCGACGGCACCCACGCCCACTTGCCGCCGCTGGGGACGCTCGACCACCTGCCGCCCGAGTGGTGGTCCCAGCGCACCGGCGCCGACGGTTCCGTCGTCCGGCCCACCGCCGACGTCTGGGCGTTCGGCGTCCTCGCCCACCAGGTCCTCACCGGCGGACTGCACCCCTTCCCGGGCGCCACCGCCCGGGCCCGTTCGCTCGCCGCCCAGGCCTACGCACGCGGCACCGCGGCGCTGCGGCTGGACGCCGGGCTCGACGAGGACATGCGCCGGCTCATCGCCGACTGCCTGGCCCCCGACCACGCCGGGCGGCTGCCGCACACGGCGGGCACCGTCGCCGCACGGGTCGAGGAGATCACCGGCGTCCCCGAGCGCCGCCGCAGACGGTTGGTGCCGGCCGTCGCGGCCGGGCTGGCCGTCCTGGCCGCCGCGGCGGTCGCCGGGACGCTGTGGCTCGACGGGGCCGATGACGAGCGGGGCGACGACGGCGGCCGGCGCACCCAGGCCGCCGCCACCGGCCCGCGCGGCGACGCGCCCGGCGAGATCCCCGCCGCCTCCGACGTCCCCGCGTCGCTGCGCGACGTCATCACCCGCGCCGCGCACCGCTGCACGGACGAGGAGATCACCCCCGCCCTGCTCGCCGCGCTCGTCAAGGCGGAGAGCGGCTTCGACCCGAAGGCCTCCCGCCCGGCCGCCGACGAGTACGGCATCGCCATGTGGACGCCGTCGGTGTTCCGGGCCTGGGCCGTGGACGGCGACGGGGACGGGGACAAGGACCACATGTCACCGCCGGACGCGATCTCCACGATGGCCGGATACGTGTGCTGGCTCGACCAGCGCTTCAAGGAGGCGGGACTGCCGAAGAAGGACCTCCCCGCCCTGGTGGCCGCCGGCTACCGGACCAGCGACCGCACGGTCATCGAGGAACGCGGTGTCCCCGAACGGGTCCGGCCGCACGTCGACAAGGTGCTGCGCTACCACGCCGAGTACCTGCGCTGACCGGGGCGGCCGCGGCAGCCGGCGCCCCGGAGCGGCACGTACGCGAGCGGTGGGCCGGACCCGTCAGGGCCCCGCCCACCGCTCGTCCCCCGTTCCCGCCACGGCTACGGCTGACCGCACTCCGGGACGTTCGGCAGCCGGTCGTCCGGCGAGCTTATGTAGATGGTGGAGATGTAGCCGCCGTACTGCGGCAGGTAGGCCCACCAGTCGTTGGTGTACGGCGGCACACTGACCGTCTCGCCCCGGGTCTGGCAGCCGACCAGGACCTCGACGCCCGCCGGGAGCCGGGTCACCCGCCCCGAGCTCGTCGCCGGCGCCTTGCGGACGTTGACGAGCTCGCCCCAGGTGCCGAACCAGCTCCCGGACGGCCGCACACCGCCCGGCACGTCCAGCGAGCGGGTCAGCCGGCCGATGTCGGTGTACGCCTTCCCGTACGGCGTGCCCACCGGGTGCAGGGTCAGTACGGCCACGATCGTCCGGTCGTCCGCGCCGACCGTGCCGGTGGTGTGCAGCGCCGGCCGTGTCAGGTCCACGGCGGCGGGGCCCGGGGCGGGGGCCGGAGCCGCCGGACTCTGCGCAGCGTCCTCCGGGCCGCACGTGCCCTTCGCGTACTTCCCGGACCAGCCCTGTTTCACGGCCCAGGGACGGTCGAACGCCCCGGCGATGCCGAAGTGCTGGTCGAAGCCGTCGGACGCGCAGCGCGTGGAGGCGCGCAGGTTGTCCATGACGAAGGTGCGCACCGGTGCGGGGGCCTTGTCCAGCACGTACCGGTAGATCGTCACCGTGTCGCGGGCCGACACGGAGGTGTAGCCCCAGTACCCCTCGTACCCCGCGGGGGGCGGGTCGGTGTCGCGCAGTCCGAGCCGCTCGGACATCCGGGCGATGATCGCCGAGCCGCCCCGCGCCTGCCAGTAGTGGCTCGCCGCGTCGTCGTCACTGCTGCGCAGCATGGGCTCCAGAAGAGCCCGGTCGGCCGACGGGACGGTGTAGACGGGACCGCGGTCCCACAGGAAGTCGAGCGTCAGCAGCAGCTTCACCACCGAGGCGGAACGGAACTTCGCACGGTCGTCGACCTGTTCCGTGAAGACTCCGGCACGGCGGTCGAAGACGGCCACACCGGCGGTGACACCGGCCGGGATCTGCGCGTCCCCGGCGGCTTCGGCCGCCTGCCCGGCCTTCTCCGCCCGGGGCTGTGCGGATGCGTCGGTCGTCAGCGAGGCGACCGTGACGACGGTCGCGAGTGCGGCGGCGCCGCGCAGGAACACACGCATGGTTGCCCTTCCCGGGTGCCCGGTTGTCGACGGGGCCCGGCGGCCCCGCGGCGGCCACTGTAGGAACGCGGGCGGTGCGCGCGGTCCTGACGGATGTCAGGGCATCCCCGGCGCACCCGGCCGCGCACCGGCGCAGCGGGGACACGGCCGGCCGCTCGGTCGTCCCGGACGACCCCGGTCGGCCGCCGGTCCCGGACGTGACCGGAACCGCTCGACGCTCCCGGAGTGTCCGGAACCGCTCGACGCTCCCGGACATGACCGGAACCGCTCGACGCTCCCCGCCCGCGATTCGGCCGAAAACCGCTCGACGCCCCCGGCCGCCGCTGCCTACGATCCTCCGCGCGGCATCGCGTGCCGGTCACCGGCCGGGTGAGGCATGGAGGCGCCGCGAAGATGCCCGTGGAGGCATTGACCGTGTCAGTCGAGTTCAACCACACCATCGTCCTCTCCCGCGACCGGGAGACGTCCGCCCGTTTCCTGGCCGGGATCCTGGGGCTCGAAGTAGGCGCCCCGACCGGGGTGTTCCTGCCGGTGAGCACCGCCAACGGCGTCACGCTGGACTTCCTCACCATCGACGCCGACATCCCCATGCAGCACTACGCGTTCCTCGTCTCCGAGGACGAGTTCGACGCGGCCCTCGACCGTCTCGTCGAGGCGAGGATCCCGATCCAGGCGGACCCGCACGGCAACCACCCCCGCCGCATCAACCGCAACGACGGCGGCCGGGGCGTCTACTTCCTCGACCCCGCCGGCCACGGCCTGGAGATCATCACGCGCCCGTACGGCAGCGCCCCGACCTCCCCGCTGAACGGCGTCACGGAGGACGTGCCCGGGGCGGTCTGACCCCGGACCGGGGACGGGCGCGCGTCCGCGCGTCCGTCCCCGACGCGTGCGGGCCCCTGGCCGGTCCGGCCGCTAGCCCACCGGCTGCGACGCGCTCTCGGCGAGGTCCGCCTTCCGGGGCAGCAGAAGCGGAGTGGCGAGGAGCAGACCGCCCGCCAGGGCGATCGCCGGACGCGGGCCGGTCAGGCCGGCCAGGACGCCCCACAGCGCGGTCGTCGCGGCGGTGGTGGCCTTGCCGGTGGCCGACCAGGCGGCGAGCGTACGGGTGACCCGGTCCGCCGGCGTGCGGTCCAGCCGGCAGGTGGCGAGCACCGGGTTGAACACGCCGCAGCAGGCGATCAGCCCGAACTCGGTCACCATGACCAGGGCCAGTCCGGGCATGCCCGGGCCGGTGCAGGCCAGCCCCAGCGACCAGCAGGCCCGCAGCGTCCCCGCGCCGCGCAGCACCCGCTCGCGGCCGTACCGCGCGACCAGGCGCGGGGCCGCGCGCGAGCCGAGCAGACCCCCGGTGCAGGGCACGGCGAAGGCGAGGGCGTACTGCCAGGGGGCGAAGTACAGGTCGTGGACCATCAGGACGAGCAGCGGGGGCGAGGCCGCCATGATCAGGGAGTTGGCCAGGACGGTGTTGCGGAACAGGGGCCGCAGGACCGGGTCGGCCAGGATGTGGCGCCAGCCGTCGAGGAGTTCACCGGCCCGGAGGCGGGACGGCGGCTGCGCACGGGGGGCAGCCCGGGCATCCTCCGCCGCATCGATCGCCCGGATGCCGAGCGCCGACAGCAGATAGCTCACCGCGTCGGCCACCACCGTCGCCACCGGGCCGAACAGGCCGATCGCCACACCGCCCAGGGGCGGCCCCACCATGCTGGCGGTCCAGTTCGTCGCCTCGAAGCGTCCGTTGGCGACCAGCAGGTGCTCGCGCGGCACCAGCGACTTCACCAGCGCCCCCGCCGCCGCGTTGAACGTGATGTCGGCCGCCGCGACGGCCACCGACACCAGCAGCAGCTGACCCAGGCCCAGCCGGCCCAGGACGAACGCCACCGGCACGCTCAGCAGCACCGCGCATCGCAGGAGGTCGGCGGCGACCAGCACGGGCCGCTTGGGGCGCACCTCCACCCAGGGCCCCAGCGGCAGGGACACCAGCGCGCCGACCGCCGGTCCCACCGCGGCCAGCAGCGACACCTGCGCCGGCCCGGCGTCCAGCGCCAGGACCGCGATCAGGGCGAACGCGTCGAACGCGAGCCAGGTCCCGGCCGTGCTGACCGCGTACGCACCCCACAGCCACCGAAACTGCCGCCCCAGCGACGGCCCGCCCGCCATACCCGGCACACACTCCCCGCTCCCGCGGACGACCCGGTGTCGACCGCGAGCCATCCAAGCGGGGAGGGCGAGAGGCGATCAAACAACCGCTCCCCGCCCGCCCACAACCGCTCGTTGTGCCGGGGGGACGGGCTCGGTCGCGCCGCCGCTCAGCGCCGGTAGAGGCCCACCAGCGTTCCGTCCGCGAGACGGTTCTTGTCCACCTCCTCGTGCACCTGTTCCGCGCGCGGCGCGTCGGGCAGGACACACGGGCCGGACAGGGCGTAGAGCCGGAAGCAGTAGTGGTGGGCGTCGTCCCCGGGGGGCGGGTGCGGCCCGCCCCACCCCGGCTGGCCGAAGCCGTTGACGAGTTCCGTGCCACCGGGCGGGCAGTGCCCAGCCTCGACGCCGTCGCTGTGCGGATCGATGCCGACCACGACCCAGTGCGCGAAGGTTCCCGAGGGCGCGTCGGGATCCTCGCAGAGCAGGACCAGTTCCGCCGCGTCGTCCGGTACGCCGCTCCAGGCCAGCGGCGGAGAGAGGTTCGGTCCCTCGTAGGAGTACCGGCGCGCGAGGTAGGAGTGGTCCTCGAACGCGTCGCTGCGCAGTTCCATACCGGTCATGCGGCCCGGGGTACCCGCCCGGCCGGGCGCGGACACGCGCCCGGCGCATGACGCTCCCGCCGTCTCCTCAGGCGCTCACCCGCACCGCGCACGACCAGCCGTACGGGTCCGGGCCGATCCGCAGCTCCTCCCAGGCCACCGCCGTCGGGACCCGGCCCGTGATCGCCACGTCCGCGACACCGGCGACGGCCAGGCGCACGTCCAGACCGCCGTCGGCCTCGTCGGCCTCCACGTCGACGGGGATCTCGCCGTACTCCTCCAGCCGGCGGATGATCTCGTCGAGCAGGCCGGCCAGGAGGTCGTCGTCGCTGGCGTCGGCGAGGCGCACCCGGCCCGTGGCGGTGGGGCGCACACCGGAGACGTCCGCGAAGGTCTCCACCATCGCCAGGACCGCCTCCGCAAGGCAGTGCTCGCGGCACGCCGCCCACGCCTCGATCCGGACGTCACCGGGATGCGGCACCGTACGGTGCCCACACTCACCCGGCCGCCGCCCCTGCCCGCCGTCACTCGTGTCACCGCCCATGCACACCGCCTGCCCGAACCTGTCCCACCCATGCGGCGACCACCCGGACGGCCGCGGACCGGGGCGTCAGCGACACGGTTCGCGCCACCGTGGGGGAGGGGCGTGTAGGGATGAGTTCCCACCCCCTGCACCAGGAGCGCCAGTGAACGTCTCGCTGTCCGTGTGGCTGCTGACCGTGGCGGCCCTGTGCCTGCTCGTCGGCGTGGACTTCCTCATCGGCCGCAAACCGCATGACGTGTCCCTCAAGGAGGCCGGGACCTGGACCGTGGTGTGGGTGGTCCTGGCCGTGCTGTTCGGGGTCGGTCTGTGGATCGTCGGCGGGGGCGGGCCCGCCGGCGAGTTCTTCGCCGGCTACCTCACCGAGAAGTCGCTGAGCGTCGACAACCTCTTCGTCTTCGTGCTGATCATGGCCAAGTTCGCCGTGCCCTCGCAGTACCAGCAGCGGGTGCTGATGGTCGGGGTGCTGATGGCCCTGGTGCTGCGCGGCGTGTTCATCGCGGCCGGAGCGGCGATCATCTCAACCTTCTCCTGGGTCTTCTACCTCTTCGGCGCCTTCCTGATCTGGACCGCCTGGAAGCTGATCGAGGACGCCCGCAAGGAGGAGCACGAGGAGGAGTACCAGGAGAACAAGCTGCTGAAGCTGGCCGAACGGCGCTTCGGCGTCGCCGACCGCTACCACGGCACCAAGCTGTTCGTCACCGAGAACGGCAAGCGGGTCATGACCCCGATGCTGGTCGTGATCCTCGCGATCGGCATGACGGACGTGCTGTTCGCCCTGGACTCCATCCCGGCGATCTACGGCCTCACCCAGGACCCGTACATCGTGTTCACCGCGAACGCGTTCGCCCTGATGGGCCTGCGCCAGCTGTACTTCCTCATCGGCGGCCTGCTCAAGAAGCTGGTGCACCTCTCCTACGGCCTGTCGGTCATCCTGGGCTTCATCGGAGTGAAGCTGTTCCTGCACGCCCTGCACGAGTCGGGCGTGCCCGTGCCGGAGATCGGCATCCCGTTCTCGCTGGCCTTCATCGTGCTGGTCCTGGCCGTGACGACGTTCACGAGCCTGCGCGCCTCGAAGCGGCAGCAGGCAAAGGAGGCGGCCCGGGACGACGCGGGCCCCCGGTAGGGCCCGGCGAGCCCCGCGGTCACACCACGCCGTCCGCGCGCAGCGCCTCGACCTCCTCGTCGGTGCGGCCCAGTTCGCCGAGGATCGCCGCCGTGTGCTCGCCCACCGCCGGCACCGGGTCCATGCGCGCGGACAGCCCCGCGAGGTCGGCCGGCGGCAGCAGCGCCTCGACCGTGGCGCCCGGCACCCCCACCTCGGTCCAGCGGCCGCGGGCCGCCAGCACCGGATGGTCGAGGAACGCCGCGACGTCGTTGACCCCGGCGCACGCGATGCCCATGCGCTCCAGGTCCTTCAGGATCTCGTCCGACTCCGAGCGGGCGAATCGCTCGGCGACGACGGCGTCGAGCTCCCCGCGGTGCGCGACGCGGTCGGAGGCGGTGGCGAACCGCGGATCCACGGCCAGCTCCGGCCGGCCGAGGAACTCCGCGCACAGCGCGGCCCACTCCCGCTCGTTCTGGACGGAGAACAGCACGTCCCTGCCGTCGGCGGCGGTGTACGTCCCGTACGGCGCGATCGTGGCGTGCTGCGTACCCAGGCGCGGGGGCTGCCCGCCGCCGTACCGGGTGTAGTACGCGGGCTGCCCCATCCACTCCGCGAGCGCCTCGAACAGGGACACCTCCACCGGGTGGGCCTCCCCGGTGGTGGCACGCGTGTACAGGGCCGTGAGGACGCCGCTGTAGGCGTACATGCCGGCGGCGATGTCGGCCACCGAGATGCCCGTGCGGGCGGTCCCCTCGGGCGTGCCCGTCAGCGACACCAGCCCGGTCTGGCACTGCACGAGCAGGTCGTACGCCTTGCGGTCGGCCCACGGGCCGGTGGTGCCCCAGCCGGATATCGTGCACGGGATCAGACCCGGGCGGCGCTCGGTGACCGTCGCCGCGTCGAGCCCGAGCCGGGCGGCGGCCCCCGGGGCGAGGTTCTGCACGAACACGTCGGCGCCGTCCAGAAGGTCGTGCAGGACCTCCCGGCCGCGCGGGTCCTTCAGGTCGAGGGTGAGGGACTCCTTGGAGCGGTTGAGCCACACGAAATAGCTGGAGTGGCCGTGCACCGTCGTGTCGTACCGGCGGGCGAAGTCGCCGCCGCCCGGCCGCTCCACCTTGATCACACGCGCGCCGAGGTCGGCGAGCTGCCGGGTGGCGTAGGGCGCGGCCACGGCCTGCTCGAGGCTGACCACCGTGACCCCGGCGAGGGGGTGGCGCTGCTGCACGCTCATGCCTCTGGCTCCTGAACCTCGTAGGGACGGCGCCCGCACAGTCTGCCCCAGGGGAACCGCGGCGGCGCGGGCCGGGCGGTGCGGTCCGGCGCAGGGGGCCGCTACGGAACGGACTCCGCCGCGGCGTCCGCCTCCGGGGCGGGACCCGCGTCCCGGGCCAGTTCCGCGGCGAACTGCGCACCCGCCAGCAGGGCGAGGTTGGACAGCCACAGCCACACCAGGAAGACGACGGCACCGGCCAGCGAGCCGTACAGCTTGCTGTACGTGCCCAGCGTGGAGGCGTACGCGGAGAAGCCCGCGGAGACGGTCAGCCACAGCAGGGCGGCCAGCACCCCGCCCGGCAGACTGAGCCTGCGCCGCCGCGCCTCGACCGGGCCGGTGTGGAAGACGACCACGACCAGCAGGGCGACCAGGCACAGCAGGACCGGCCAGCGCAGCAGGCTCCAGGCCCAGGCCGCGGTGGAGTCCAGCCCCAGCGCCCGGCCCACGGCCTCGGCCAGCGGTCCCGTCAGCAGCAGCGTGAGCGAGCCGACCAGGAGCAGCCCGAGCAGCACCAGCGCGGTGAGCAGGATCCGGTGGGCCCGGCGCCAGGGCGAACGCCGGTCCGTCAATCGGTGCATGGCGTGCAGGGCGCGGCGGAACACCGCCAGATAGCTGGTCGCCGACCACAGCGCGCTGGCCGCGGCGACCGCCATCAGCGACCAGGCGGCGCCCCCGGTGCCCAGCGCCCGGCTCAGCACGGCGTGCAGTTCCGGCCCGGACTGGGCGGGTGCGTACGCGCTGACGTGCGAGACGAACTGGGCGGCCGTTCCGGGGCTGACCATGCCGAACGCCAGGACCGTCGCGGGCAGGCTGGGCAGTACCGCCAGGATGGCGTAGTACGTCAGCGCCGCCGCGTAGTCGGAGACGTCGTCGTTCCACAGCGACACCGGGGTGCGGCGCAGCGCCGGCCACCAGGCGGCCCGCAGGCGAGGGCGGGACACTCCCGCCGCCCGTGTCTCAGCGGCCATGGGACGTCCGGTGCACGGGAGTGGTGCCCGGGCGGCGCCCGTGGCCCGGACCGCCGGCGCCCTCCGGGGCACGGGTGCCGTCCGGGCGGGTGGGCAGCCCGCCGGGGGCAGGGCCGGGCGGACGCACCCGGGTCGCGCGCAGCCTGCTCATGCCGTGCCACCTCTCCACCCGTCACCACCGGGACCGCTCCTGTCGGCGCTCGTGCCCCCGCAGCGCCGCTTCACGCGGACGCAGACATCGGTTCCCGGCCGCCGGCGAGGCTCCGTCCGCCATCCGGGGGCTTGCCCCGCAACCGCGGTGGCCGGAAACGTGTCTCTCAACGCGGCCGGACCGCTCCGCCGGGGGGCGGGGCTTCACAAGGCCTCGGGGGGCTGGGATGGACGGATGGGCGGTGCCCGGATACACCGAGTCGCTGGAACTCGGGTCGGGGGCGAGCGGGCGGGTCGTGCTCGCCGTGCACCAGGAGACCGGCGTGCCCGTGGCCGTGAAGTACCTCAGCGAGTCCCTGCGCACCCGGCCGGGCTTCGTGCGCGGCTTCCGGGCGGAGGCGCGGCTGCTGGCCGGCCTGGACAGCCCGCACGTCGCCGGGCTGTACGAGTACGTGGAGAGCCCGGACGGCGCCGCCATCGTGATGGAACTGGTGGAGGGCGTCTGCCTGCGCGCCCTGCTGAAGAGGCGGGGCCCGCTGGAACCCGAGGCCGCACTCGCCGTCCTCAAGGGGTCGCTGCTCGGTCTGGCCGACGCCCACCGCGTGGGCGTCGTCCACCGCGACTACAAGCCGGAGAACGTCCTGGTCGTGCCGGACGGAACCTCCACGCTCGTCGACTTCGGCATCGCGGTGGACGCCGGCACCAGCGGGGGCGTGGCGGGCACCCCCGCCTACATGGCCCCCGAACAGTGGACCGGCGCCCCCGCCTCTCCCGCCGCCGACGTGTACGCGGCGACGGCCACCTTCTTCGAGTGCCTGACGGGGCACAGGCCGTTCCCGGGCGACAACCTCGCGGAACTCGCGTTGCAGCACGTCGACGCCCCCGTCCCCGCCGAGGAGGTCCCCGGGGCGGTGCGCGACCTGGTGCGCCGCGGCCTCGCCAAGGACCCGGACCAGCGGCCCGCGGGAGCCGAGGCGTTCGTCGCGGAGCTGGAAGCCGCCGCGGGCGCCGCCTACGGCGAGGACTGGGAGCGGCGCGGCCGCGCAAGGCTCGCCGCGCTGGTGGCCCTGCTGCCGCTGCTGCTGCCGTCGAACCGCGGCACGCCCCGCACCGCCACCGACACCGCGCGCACGGTCCTGCACCGCGAACCGGGAGCCAGCGGCGCCCGGGCATGGCTGCCCGGCCGCACCGGACTGCTCGTCTCCGCGGCCGCCGTGCTCCTCGGCGCCCTGCTGACCCAGGGGCTGTCGTACGACCCGGGGGCCGACGCGCAAGGGGCGGCGCAGGCCCTGGCGACCACCGGAGCCGGGCCCGGGACGGGGTCCGGGGCTTCTCCCGCTCCGGCGGAATCGCCCCTGTCCCCGTCGTCCTCACCCACCGCGTCCGGCGCCGCCTCGCCGGAACCCGGTGTCTCCACCCCGGGCCCGGAGGGCACCGGCGCCTCGCCGGGCGCCACCGGCGCGACGGATCCCGTCACGGCGGCACCGCCCGCCGTGACGTCCGACCCGGCCACCCCGACGACCACCGCCCCCGCCACCCCCACCGGTCCGACCGCGCCCGCCACACCCGCGCCCGCCGTCAAGGACGTCACCGTGTCGGCCTGGCGGCAGACGGGCCCCGCCACCGCCACGGCGACCGTCGAGGTCACCACCGACGGCACCGGGCCCGTCACGATCACCCTCACCTGGTCCACGGGCGACACGGTGGGGCAGCCGGGGGCGGGGGACGGCACGCCCCAGACCTTCGAGCGCAGCGGCGCCACCCGGTACACGCTCACCGTCGACCACACCTTCGGCGGCAGCGGCTGCTACTGGACGGTGCGGGCGACGACGTCCCCGGCCGCCCAGGGCGGCGGCGCCTCGCAGCAACTCCTCACCAGGCGGTGCGACCTGCGATGACCGCACACGACGACGACCGTCCCGCCGCACCCGGCGCGGAGTACGCGGAGTACGCGGAGTACGCGGAGTACGCGGAAACCGTGCCGCTCGTCCCCCCGGCCGACACAGGTCAGGCCGAGACCGTGTGCCTCACGCACGCGGCCGACGCCGGACAGATCGAGACCGTGTGCCTCACCCACGCGGCCGACGCCGGACAGATCGAGACCGTGTGCCTCACCCATGCGGCCGACGCCCCCCGCCCCGGGACCGTGCCGCTCACGGGTTCGGTCGGGGCCGCGCGTCCCGAGACCACCCCGCCCCCCGACTCGGCCGCCGCCGAGTACAGCGCCACCGTGCTGGCCAGCCACTGGGTGCAGCGCCCCGACCCGGACCGCACCCTGGTGGCGCAGCCCTGCGCACCGGAGACCGCGGCTGCGGAACCCGACCGCGTCGAGGGGACCGTGCTGCGCTTCGGCCCCGGTGTCACCGCCGCCGGCCGCACCTACCGCACGCTCCCCCCGCTGCCGCAGCGCCCCGCACCGGCGGGGCGGCGCCTGCGCCGGCACGCCCTGCCCGTCCTGGTCCTGCTCTGCGTCCTCGCGTTCGTCGCCTGGCAGCGCCTCGGCCCACCGCTCGCGGTCGGCTCCGTGACGGTCACCGCCCGGCCCACCGCGCTGGGCTGCGACGGCACGGCGGACATCACCGGCCTCGTCACCACCAACGGCCGTCCGGGCACGCTGTCCTACCGCTGGGTCCGCAGCGACGGCACCTCGTCCGGCGTGCTGAAGGAGGAGCTGGTCCGGGGCCGGACGCAGGCACGCCTGCACCTGCGCTGGACCTTCCAGGGCCAGGGCGAGCGAGAGGCCCGCGCCGAGTTGCGCATCCTGTCCCCGGCCCCCCGCACGGCCGCCGCCGGTTTCACGTACTCCTGCCGCTGACGGCCGGTCACCCGGCCACGCCGTTCCCCGTTCCCGGGCCGGACTGCCCGGTTGCGGTACGCGCGCGGGGGCACCCGCGGCGGCGTCCGGGCCCCGGGCGCTCAGGACCGCCCGGGGCCCGTCGATGCCGCCGGGCCGCTGCGGGAGACGACGCGGGTTCCCCGGCCGTCCACCACCCGGACCTGCAGCGAGCCGCACCCGCAGCGGGTCCACTCCGTGCGGCCCGCCGCGGTGGCGTGCCGCGACAGCACCCGGAACGGCTCTCCACCGTCCGGCCACCCGCAGTGCGGGCAGGCACCGGCACCTGCGCTGGTCATGACCGACTCCTCGTCTTCCAGGGGCTGTTGGGCCGTCGCGACCCGACCAGCGTGCGCCGAGGGCTACGTACACGTCCAGGTTGACTTTCCGGACCGCACTGTGAAGCCTGACCTGCATGATCGACCTGCGCCGACTGCACGTCCTGAGGGCGGTCGCCCACTACGGCACGGTCACCGCCGCCGCCGGGGCCCTGCACGTCACCCCGTCCGCCGCCTCCCAGCAGATCCGTCAGCTCGCTCGTGAACTCGGCGTGGACCTGCTGGAACCGCAGGGGAGGGGTGTCCGGCTCACCCCGGCCGCCGAGAGCCTGCTGGCGCACGCGGACGCCATCCAGGCCCGCTGGGACCGGGCCGAGCTCGACCTGCGGGCCGAGCAGGGGGCACCGTCCGGGGTGCTGCGCGTGACCGGCTTCCCCGTGGCCGTGACGGTGCTGCTGGCGCCGCTGGCGGTCCGGCTGGGGGAGCTGCACCCACGGCTCGCGGTCCGGATCACCGAGGCGGGTGTGCCGGAGAGCTTCGACCGGCTCTTCGAGGGCGACACCGATCTGGCGGTCGTGGAGGTGACGCCGCACAACCCGCCGATGAGCGACGCCCGCTTCGACCAACGGCCCCTGCTGGACGACCCGTACGACCTCGTCGTGCCGGAGGGGCACCGGCTGGCCGGGCGGGGCCCGGCCGATCTCGCGGAGGTGGCCCGGGAACCGTGGATCGCGCCGCTGCCGCAGAGCCCCTGCCGCCCCCACGTCATGTCCGCCTGCGGCGCCGCCGGGTTCACCCCGGACATCGTCCACCACGCCCTCGACTGGAACGTCACCGCCCACCTGGTCGCCGCGGGCCTCGGCGTCGCGCTCGTCCCCCGCCTGGCCCGCCTCAACCCGGACCTGCCCCTCAGCCGGGTCCCCTGCACCGGCAACCCCCACCGCAAGTTCGTGTCCTGCGTCAGGAGCGGCGCCGACGCCCGTCCGGCCGTGGCGGCCGCCCTGGCCGAACTCAGCGAACTGGCGTCCTCGGTGGCGAGCTGACGTGCGGCCCCGGTCCGCACCTCTGCGCGGAGTGCCGGCGGCCCGAACCCACTTCTGCGCGGTGTGCCGGCGGCCCGGACCCGTCAGCGGCCCGGCGCCCCGACCCGGAGCGCGTCCATGACCAGGTCCAGCAGGCGGGTCGCCCGGGGCTGCCAGTCGCTGTGCGGATCGAGCGTCCACAGGCCGCCGATGGCGAGGAACAGGTCGTCCACCGTGACCCCCGGGCGGATGGTGCCGGCCTGTTCGGCGGCCCGCAGCAGGCACTCGGCCGCCTCCGTCACCGGGGCGTGGCCCGGCTTCTGCGCGCCGGGTGCGCCGGTGGCCTGCCGGATCGCGTCGGCCAGCCCCGCCTTGGTCATGGCGAACCGGGCCAGCGCGTCCATCCACTCACGCAGCGCCCGGTCGGGTTCCCGGCCGCACAGCAGCGTGGCCGCGGTGTCGGCGACCTGCTGCATCTCGTGGCGGTAGATCTCCAGGACCAGGGCCTCGCGGGTGGGGAAATGGCGGTAGAAGGTCCCCTGTCCCACGCCGGCCTTCTTGGCGATCGTGCTCAGCGGGGTGTCGGACGAGCGGGTCAGTTCGGCCAGGGCCACCTCCAGGATGCGCGCGCGGTTGCGCTGCGCGTCCGAGCGCAGGGGCACTTCCCTGTTCTGGCCCACGGACCCTCCTCGCGGTGATGGCCGAAACCCGGTCCTTGTTAAGCGGACAGTTGTCCGTTACGTTTCCGGGTAACGGACAACTGTCCGCTTGTTCCCATCGTATCGGCGTGCCGCCCGTGCGGGACAGCCCGGGGCGGCCGGACGCGGCCCACCTGCCCCGCATCCTGCCCGCTCGCGCACCGGCGCCGCCAGCCGCGGCGCCCACGCCCGACCCCGACCCGCCTCACCACGTGAGAGAGAAGGCTTCCATGGCCTCATCGACGTCCAGCGACCTCACCCTGTCCGTCAACGGCGAGAAGTACACGCTGACCGTCGACCACCGCACCACCCTGCTCGACGCCCTGCGGGAACGGCTCGACCTGACCGGCACCAAGAAGGGCTGCGACCAGGGGCAGTGCGGCGCCTGCACCGTCCTGGTCGACGGCCGCCGCAGCGTGGCCTGCCTCCAGCTGGCGGTCGCGGCCGAGGGGCGCGAGATCACCACCGTCGAGGGCGTGGCCGACGGCGACCGGCTGCACCCGGTGCAGCAGGCGTTCCTCGACCTCGACGGCTTCCAGTGCGGTTACTGCACCCCCGGTCAGATCTGCTCGGCCATCGCCGTCATCGAGGAACACGCCGCGGGCTGGCCGAGCGCCGCCACCGCCGACCTGCGGCCGGAGGCGGGACCACCGCCCCTGACCCCCGAGGAGATCCGCGAGCGGATGAGCGGCAACCTGTGCCGCTGCGGCGCGTACGTGTCCATAGTCCAGGCCGTGGCCCGCGCCGCCGAGGCGAACGGAGCGGCGGCATGAGGGAGTTCGGCTACCACCGCGCCTACGACGTGGCCGGCGCGGTCGCGCTGCTCGACGGCGACACGGACGCCCGCTTCCTGGGCGGCGGCACCAACCTGGTCGACCTGATGAAGACCGGCGTCGAACGGCCGGCCAGGCTCGTCGACGTGCGCGAACTGCCGCTGGACCGGATCGAGTCCACGCCCGAGGGCGGACTGCGCATCGGCGCCACCGTCACCAACAGCGACCTGGCCGCCCACCCCGAGGTCCGGCGCCGCTACCCGGCCCTGGCCCAGGCGGTCCTGGCCGGCGCCTCCGGGCAGCTGCGCAACATGGCCACGGTCGGCGGCAACCTGCTGCAGCGCACCCGCTGCGGCTACTTCACCGACGTCAACTCACCCTGCAACAAGCGCGATCCGGGCAGCGGCTGCCCCGCCCTCACCGGTGAGCACCACAATCACGCCATCCTCGGCGCCTCCGGTCACTGCGTCGCCACCCACCCCTCCGACATGGCCGTGGCCCTGACCGCCCTCGATGCCCGCGTGTCCTACGAGACGGCGGACGGACCCGGCGAGCTGCCGATCGCCGAGCTCTACCTGCCGGTGGGGGAGACACCGCACCGGGAGACCGCCCTGCCGCGAGGCGCCCTCGTCACCGCGGTCACCCTGCCGCCCGGCGCCACGGCGGCCAACTCCCGCTACCGCAAGGTGCGCGAGCGTGCCTCGTACGCCTTCGCCATCGGTTCGGTCGCCGCCGCCCTCGACCTCAGGGACGGCGTCGTGCACGACGTGCGCCTGGCCTTCGGCGCCGTGGCCTCCCGGCCCTGGCGGGCGGTCGAGGCCGAACGCGTCCTGACCGGCGCCCCGGCCGGCGCCGAGACCTTCGCGGCCGCCGCGGACGCCGAACTGGCGGCCGCCCGGCCCCTGCCCCGCAACGGATACAAGGTGACCCTGATGCGCAACCTCGTCGTGGCCGTCCTCAGCGAACTCGCCGAGGAGGCCGCCCGATGACCACCGCCACCACCGGCCGGTCCGCCGCCCGGCGGGTGACCGGCACCGCCCACACCCGGGTGGAGGGCCGTGACAAGGTCACCGGCGCGGCGCGGTACGCCGGAGAGATCCCCTTCGCGGAACTCGCCCACGGCTGGCTCGTGCTGTCCACCGTCGCCCGTGGCCGCGTCCGGGCCCTGGACATCGACACGGTGCTCGCGATGCCCGGCGTGCTCACCGTGCTCACCCACCACAACGCCCCGCGCGTCGAAACCGACTTCGTCGGCATGATGGGCACCCCGCCGGATCCCGGCACCGCCCTCTTCCAGCACGACCGGGTGCCCCACCTGGGCTGGCCGGTGGCCCTGGTCGTCGCCGAGACGTCCGAACAGGCCCGGGAGGCCGCCGAGTCGCTCGTCGTGCACTACGCCGAGGAGCCGCACGACGTGGCGTTCTCGGCGGGGCGTGAGGCCGAGGCGTACGCGGTCGACGGGCACATGCCGGCCGCGGTGGAGAAGGGCGACCTGGACCGGGAACTCGCGGCCTCCGCCGTCGTGGTGGACGCCGCGTACACCACCCCGGAGGAGCACCACAACCCGATGGAGCCGCACGCGGCGACCGCCCGCTGGGAAGGCGGCCGGCTGGAGGTCGTCGACTCCAACCAGGGCACCCAGTGGGTCGCGGGGGAGCTCGCGAACCTGTTCTCCCTCGACCCCGGGTCCGTGCGGGTGCGCTCCGAGCACGTCGGCGGCGGTTTCGGCAGCAAGGGCGTACGCGCCCACCAGGTGGCCGCCGTGATGGCCGCGACCGTGCTGCACCGGCCCGTGCGGGTCGTCATGACCCGCCGTCAGATGTTCTCGCTCGCCGGCTACCGCAGTCCCACCGCCCAGCGCGTCCGCCTCGGGGCCGATCCGGACGGGCGGCTGCGCGCCCTGGAGCACCGCTCGCTGAACCAGACCTCGACCGTGCACGAGTTCGTCGAGCCGAGCGCCTCGGCCGGCCGGTCGATGTACGCCGCCGACGCCCATCACACGGTCAGCCGGCTGGTGCGGCTCGACGTCCCCACCCCGACCTGGATGCGCGCCCCGGGCGAGGCGCCGGGCTCGTTCGCGCTGGAGTCGGCGCTCGACGAACTCGCCGAGAAGTGCGGTGTCGACCCGATCGACCTGCGCCTGCGCAACGAACCCGCCGTGGGTCCGGTCTCGGGACTGCCGTTCGCCGGGCGGAACCTCATCGCCTGCTTCCGGGAGGGGGCCCGCAGGTTCGGCTGGGCGGAGCGCGACCCGCGCCCGGGCGTGCGCCGCGAGGGGCGCTGGCTGCTCGGCACGGGCACCGCGGCCGCCTCCTTCCCGGCGATGGCCATGCCCTCCACGGCCTCAGTGACGGCCGAGGCCGACGGCACCTTCACGGTCCGGATCAACGCCGCCGACATCGGCACCGGCGCCCGGACCGCGCTCACGCTGGTCGCCGCCGACGCCCTGGAGGTGCCCACCGATCGCGTGCTGGTGCGGATCGGCGACAGCGACCTCGGCCCCGCGATGATCGCCGGCGGTTCCGCGGGCACCCGGTCCTGGGCCTGGGCCGTCACGGCCGCGGCGGCGGAACTGCGCCGCGGCCTCGCGCCCGGCGCGGAGATCCCGCCGCAGGGCATCACCGTACGGTCGGACACGACGGAGGCCGTCGGCGCGCTCGCGCAGAAGGAACGGCACTCCTTCGGGGCGCAGTTCGCCGAGGTCGCCGTCGACCCGGCCACCGGGGAGGTCCGGGTGCGCCGCATGCTGGGGATCTTCGCGGCCGGCCGGATCGTCAACCCGCTCACCGCCCGCAACCAGCTCGTCGGCGGCATGATCTGGGGCCTGTCCATGGCTCTGCACGAGGAGGCCGTCCGGGACCCGGCGAGCGGCGGTGTCTACGGTGCCGACCTGGCCGGCTACCACGTCGCCGCGCACGCCGACGTCCCGCACGTCGAGGCCGACTGGGTCGACGACCCCGACCCCGACGACCCGGTCGGCATCAAGGGCATCGGCGAGGTCGGCATCGTGGGGGCGGCCGCCGCCATCGCCAACGCGGTGTGGCACGCGACCGGCGTGCGCCACCGCGACCTGCCGATCCGGCCCGACCGCGTCCTGGCGGCGGGTGGCGATGCTTGATCTGGCCGGGGCCCTGCACGCCTGGGCCGAGGAGGGCCGGGACTTCGCCGTCGCCACCGTCGTCGCCGTCGGCGGGAGCGCCCCGCGCCCGCCGGGGGCGGCCCTGGCCGTCGACGCCGGAGGCGCGGCGCTCGGCTCGGTCTCCGGGGGCTGCGTCGAGGGCGCCGTGTACGACCTGTGCCGCCAGGCCCTGCGCGACGGCGAGCCGCTGACCGAGCGGTTCGGCTACAGCGACGAGGACGCCTTCGCCGTGGGGCTGACCTGCGGCGGGACGATCGACGTGCTGGTCGTCCCGTACTCCGCGGGGCGGCCGGTGCACGCGGCCGCGCTGTCCGCCGCGGCGGACGGTGAGCCGGTGGCCCTGGCCCGGGTGGCCCGGGGCCCGGCCGGACTGCTCGGCCGGGCCCTGCTGGTCCGTCCCGACGGCTCCTGCGAGGGCGGACTCGGCGGCGGAGCGGAGCTGGACCGCACCGCGCGCGCCGAGGCCGGTGCGCTGCTGGACGCGGGCCGGACCGGCACGGTGGAGCTCTCCGAGGACGGCACGCTCTGCCCGGGGGGTGTCACCCTGCTCGTGGAGTCGGCCGTGCCGCCGCCCCACATGATCGTCTTCGGCGCGATCGACTTCGCGGCGGCGCTCGTGCGGGCGGGGCGGTTCCTCGGCTACCACGTCACGGTGTGCGACGCCCGGCCGGTCTTCGCCACCCGGGCCCGGTTCCCGGACGCCGACGAGGTCGTCGTCGACTGGCCCGACCGGTATCTGCGGCGCACGGGCACCGACGCGCGCACGGTGCTGTGCGTGCTGACCCACGACGCCAAGTTCGACGTGCCCCTGCTGACGGAGGCGCTGCGCCGGCCGGCCGCCTACATCGGCGCCATGGGCTCGCGCCGCACCCACGAGGACCGGGAACGGCGGTTGCGGGAGGCGGGCGTCGGCACGCGCGAGCTGGCCCGGCTGAGGTCCCCGATCGGGCTGGACCTGGGCGCCCGTACGCCCGAGGAGACCGCCGTGTCCATCGCGGCGGAGATCATCGCTCAGCGGCACGGCGGCACGGGCGCCCCGCTCACCGGCACGGCCGCCCCGATCCACCGGCCGGACAGGCAGCCGCAGCCGGCCTGAGCGGTCCGCCCGCGGCAGGGCGCGGACACGCCGGAGGGGCCGGGACCGTCGACGGTCCCGGCCCCTCCGGGCGCGGGGGTGCGGGCGGGGTCAGGCCGCGGCCGGCTCCGTGACGAAGCCCTGCAGGTGGCTGATGACCTCGGTCAGCTGTCCGGCGACCTCGGCGTCGTCGGCCGGGTGCGTCTCGGCGAAGCGGGTCACCGAGCCGGGGATGGAGAGCTTGACGTCCTCCAGAACCTTGCCGCCGGCGATGCCCACGGCCTTGCGGGTCTCGTCGTGCGCCCAGACACCGCCGTACTGGCCGAAGGCGGTGCCGATGACGGCGACCGGCTTGGCGCTGAGGGCACCGGCGCCGTACGGGCGGGACAGCCAGTCGATGGCGTTCTTCAGCACGGCCGGGATGGTGCCGTTGTACTCGGGCGTGAAGAGGATCAGGGCGTCGGCGGTACCGGCGGCCTCGCGCAGCTTCGCGGCGGCGGCCGGGACGCCGCCCTCGACGTCGATGTCCTCGTTGTAGAAGGGGATCTCGGCGAGGCCCTCGAACAGTTCCACCTCGGCCCCCTCGGGCGCGAGCTTGACGGCCGCCTCGGCGAGCTGGCGGTTGTGCGAACCGGCGCGCAGGCTGCCGACGAGGGCGAGGATACGAACAGACATGCTGACTCCTACGTAAGGAAAGGGTGCTCTCAAGCTGAGGTCGCGATCCGGACCGGGGTCCGCTTTTTCGTTTGTAGCATCCTAACCGGACCGCGGTCCAGTTTTGTTCCCGATGCTTTACGCTGGCTTCATGTCCGCCGTTCCACCGCCCCTGCCGACGCCCCAGGAGCCCGTCGACCACCCCGAGCTGCTCCAGCTCGGCCCCGCCCTGGAGGCGGACGAGCCCTGCCTGCGCGCCGACGCCGCCCGCAACCGCGCCCGGCTGCTGGAGGCCGCCGCCCGGCTGGTGGCGGAGCGCGGCGCGGACGCCGTCACGATGGAGGCGGTCGCCGCGGCGGCCTGCGTCGGCAAGGGCACGGTCTTCCGCCGCTTCGGCGACCGCACGGGCCTGCTCACGGCGCTGCTCGACCACTCCGAGCGGAAGTTCCAGGCCGCGTTCCTCTCCGGCCCGCCCCCGCTCGGACCGGGAGCGCCGCCGGTGGAACGGCTGCGGGCGTTCGGCCGGGCGTCGCTGCGCAGGTCGGCCGACGAACTGGAACTGCAGCTGGCGGCCGAGCCGGACGCCGGGCGCCGCTTCGTGGCCCCGCCCCGCCGCGTCCTGCAGCACCATGTGGCGATGCTGCTGCGGCAGGCGGTCCCCGAGGCCGACAGCGAGCTGCTCGCCCACACCCTCATGGGCCAGCTCGACCCGGCCCTGATCCACCACCTGACCAGGCAGCGCGGCCTGCCCCTGGCCCGGCTGGAGGCGGCCTGGACGGACCTGGTCGACCGGGTGACGGGGACGGGCGCCACGAGCTGAGCGCGCCTCGCGCCGGACCGGGAGCGCTCACGGCATCCTCACAACTCCCCCGGCGGAAGCGCGCGTTGGGGCTTCTGCCAAGATGCCGTACGTCATGGTGCAGATACCGAAAACGCCCGCGCCCCCGACCCCGTCGCGCTCGGTGCCCACGAGCGCGGACGTGGCCCGCCTGGCCGGCGTCTCGCGCGCGACCGTCTCCTACGTCCTGAACAACACCGGCGCCGTGCGGATCAGCGAGCCCACCCGGCGCCGCGTCCACGACGCCGCCAGGGAACTCGGGTACGTCCCGCACGCGGCGGCCCGCAGCCTGCGCGCCGGGCACAGCCGCATGGTGCTGATCCCCGCGCCGACCTTCCCCGTCGGCCCCCTCTACAGCCGGTTCCTCACCGACCTCCAGGGAGCGCTCGGCGCCCTGGACTACACGGTCGTGCAGTACGGCACCGGCGGCCCGCACGGGGACGAGGCCGCCCGCGCCTGGGCCGAGTTGCGGCCCGTGGCCGTGCTCGTGCCCGGCTCCGGACTCGGCCCGCGCGGTGTCGCCGTGCTCAAGCGCTCCGGCGCCCGGGCCGTGGTCACCCTCGGCCCCGAGACCATCGAGGGCGCGCACGCCCTGCTCATGGACCACGACGTCGTCGGGCACAGCGCGGGCGCCCACCTGTACGACCGCGGCCGGCGCCGGATCGGCGTGGTCGTCCCGCAGGAACCGGGCCTGGACGCGTTCTCCGCACCCCGGCTCGACGGGGTGCGCCAGTCCGTGCGCGGCACGGACGCCACGGTCACCGAACTGCCGCTGGCCTACGACGAACAGGAGGCGGCGCGGCTCGCCGCCCGCTGGCGGCACCTCGGCCTGGACGCGGTGTTCACGTACAACGACGAGTACGCGATGCTGCTGATGCGGGCCCTGCAGGACGAGGGTGTGCGCATCCCCGAGGAGACGGCCGTGATCGGCGCCGACGACCTCGTCCTGGGACGGCTGCTGCGGCCGCGGCTGAGCACGGTCCGGCTGAAGCTGCCGTCGGGCCGGGAACTGGCCGAACTGGTCGACCGCGCGGTCCGCCGGCCCGGCACCGAACCGGAGACCCACAAGGTGCTGGGTGCGACGGTCCTGCACCGCGAATCGAGCTGACCCCCGGACCGGCCGCGGGGGCTCGGGCCGGGCGGCCGGGCCCCGCCCGGGGGACGGGGCTCCCCGCGGGTCACTCGCCCGGCTGCTGGGCCTGCTGCTGGGCGATCGCCTTGCGGACCTCGTCCATGTCCAGGTTCCGGGCCTGCCCGATGACGTCCGTCAGGGCGGCCTCGGGCAGGGCTCCCGGCTGGGCGAACACGGCCACCTGGTCGCGCACGATCATCAGCGTCGGGATCGACTGGATGCCGAAGGCCTCGGCCAGCTCCGGCTGCGCCTCGGTGTCCACCTTGCCGAACACCAGGTCCGGGTTCTCCTCCGCCGCCTTCTCGTAGACCGGCGCGAACTGCCGGCACGGCCCGCACCAGGACGCCCAGAAGTCGATCAGGACGAACTCGTTGTCGGTGACCGTCTGGTCGAAGTTCTCCTTGGTGAGCTCCACGGTGCTCATGGCGTTCATCCCTCTTCCTGGTGTGGGGTCAAGCCGTCGGCACAACACGGCCGGCCGGGCACGTATTCCGCGCCCCTACCCATGTGGCCAGGGCGCACACCACCCACCAGACTGACCCCATGACGGAAACGGAAACCAACACGTACGACGTCGTGGTCCTCGGGGCCGGGCCCGTGGGGGAGAACGTCGCCGACCGCACCCGCGCCGCCGGGCTGACCACCGCGGTCGTGGAGAGCGAGCTGGTCGGAGGCGAGTGCTCCTACTGGGCGTGCATGCCCAGCAAGGCCCTGCTGCGGCCGGTCATCGCCCGCGCGGACGCCCGGCGCGTGCCCGGGCTCCGCCAGGCGGTGCAGGGCCCCCTCGACTCCGCCGCGGTCCTCGCCCACCGGAACTACTACACCTCCGACTGGCACGACGACGGCCAGGTCCAGTGGCTGGAGTCCACCGGCGCCGACCTCCACCGCGGGCACGGCCGGCTCTCCGGCCCCCGCACGGTCACGGTCACCCGACCCGACGGCACCGAGACCGTCCTGAGCGCCCGGCACGCCGTGGCCGTCTGCACCGGCACCCGCGCCGCACTGCCCGCCCTGCCCGGCATCGACGCCGTCAAGCCGTGGACCAGCCGGGAGGCGACCGGCTCCCAGGCCGTGCCCGGCCGTCTGATCGTCGTCGGCGGCGGGGTGGTCGCCGCCGAGATGGCCACCGTCTGGCAGGCCCTCGGCTCCCGGGTGACCATGCTCGTCCGCGGCAAGGGCCTGCTGCCCCGCATGGAGCCCTTCGCCGGGGAACTCGTCGCCGAGGCGCTCACCGAGGCGGGCGCCGACATCCGCACGGGCGTCTCGGTGGAGTCCGTGACCCGCGAGAACGGCACCGTCGTGGCCGTCACCGACCAGGGTGAGCGCATCGAGGCCGACGAGATCCTCTTCGCCACCGGCCGCGCCCCGCGCACCGACGACATCGGGCTGGACACCATCGGTCTCGACCCCGGCAGCTGGCTGCCGGTCGACGACAGCCTCCGCGTGAGGGGCCACGACTGGCTGTACGCGGTCGGCGACGTCAACCGGCGCGCCCTGCTCACCCACCAGGGCAAGTACCAGGCCCGCATCGCCGGCGCCGCCATCGCCGCCCGGGCCACCGGCGAGGAGCCGGCGGCCGAGCCCTGGGGAGCGCACGCGGCGACCGCCGACCACGGCGCCGTCCCCCAGGTGGTCTTCACCGACCCGGAGGCGGCGGCCGTCGGGCTGTCGCTCGCCGAGGCGGAGCAGGCCGGGCACCGCGTGAAGGCCGTCGACGTGGACATGTCCTCCGTCGCCGGGGCGGGCCTGTACGCCGACGGCTACAAGGGCCGCGCCCGCATGGTCGTGGACCTGGAGGACGAGATCCTGCGCGGGGTCACCCTGGTCGGCCCCGGCGTGGGCGAGCTGATCCACTCCGCGACGATCGCCGTCGCCGGGCAGGTCCCGGTCGGCCGCCTGTGGCACGCCGTTCCGTCCTATCCGACGATCAGCGAGGTGTGGCTGCGCCTGCTGGAGGCCTACCGGGACGCCTGACCTACGGCAGTGTGAAGCCGAGCGCCCGGGCGGCCGCCTACGGCAGTGTGAAGCCGAGTGCCCGGGCGGCCGCCTCCGGCGTCGGCTGCGCCCAGCGCTCGGCCGCCGCCTGGTTCGACGACAGGGACCGCGGCTCGGCGCGGTCCAGGTAGAGGATCCCGTCGAGGTGGTCCGTCTCGTGCTGCACGATCCGGGCGGGCCAGCCGGTGAACACCTCGTCCAGGGCCCGCCCGTCCTCGTCCCGGGCGGTCAGCCGCACCTGGGCGGGCCGCGCCACCACCGCCTGGTAGCCCGGCACGCTCAGGCACCCCTCGAAGAACGCCGCCCGGGCGTCACCGGCCGGTTCGCAGGAGGGGTTGACCAGCACCCGGAACGGCTGCGGCACCCGTCCCCGCGCGAGCCGCACCTCCTCGGGCACCGGTGCCGGGTCCTCGATCACCGCGATCCTGAGACCGACACCGACC
The DNA here is from genome assembly GCF_055567995.1 of Streptomyces sp. NPDC026246. Taxonomy (NCBI): domain Bacteria; kingdom Bacillati; phylum Actinomycetota; class Actinomycetes; order Kitasatosporales; family Streptomycetaceae; genus Streptomyces; species Streptomyces sp. NPDC026246. Next base: position 811,920 of record NZ_JBVHPJ010000001.1, read on the forward strand.
TGCGGCGCGGCCAGCCCCACGCCGGGTGCCGCCCGCATGGTCACCCGCAGCGCCTCGACGAACCGGGCGAACAACTCCGGGCCCAGCTGGCCGTCGTAGGGCTCGGCGGCACGCCGCAGCACCGGATCTCCCGCGGCGACGATGGCCAACGGGCCGCCAGCGGCGAGGAGTTCCTCCACCCGCTCGGCCAGGGGTGCGTGTTCGCTCGGAGTTCCCATCGCGCCAGGATGACACGGCACCCCCCACCCTCGTGTGGCGCACATCACACACCCCTGCCGGGAACTGGACGGCCCCGCGCCCCGACTCCTGCACCACAACGGCCCGAGACGTCCCCCGGAGAAGCCCGCCGATGACCACCGCTCCCTCGACCACCACGGACGAGGCCCCCCAACCAGACGCCCCCGCACCGGCCCGGAGCAGCTGGGCCCCCCTGCGCCCGCTGATCCTCCGGCTGCACTTCTACGCCGGTGTGCTGGTGGCACCCTTCCTCCTCGTCGCCGCCGTCACCGGCCTGCTGTACGCGGCCTCGTTCCAGGCCGAGAAGCTCGTGTACGAGCACGAGCTGACCGTCCCCGTGGGCGAGCGGAAGCTGCCCATAAGCGAGCAGGTGGCCGCCGCCCGCAAGGCCCACCCGGAGGGCACGATCTCGGCGGTGCGCCCCTCGCCGGAGGCCGACGCGACGACCAGGGTCATGCTGTCCGGCGTCCCGGGCGTCGACGAGGGCCACACCATGGCCGTCTTCGTCGACCCCTACACCGCGCAGGTGCGCGGCGCCCTCGAACAGTACGGCTCGAGCGGCGCGCTGCCGCTGCGCACCTGGATCGACGAGTTCCACCGGGATCTGCACCTGGGGGAGAGCGGGCGGCTGTACAGCGAACTGGCGGCCAGCTGGCTGTGGGTGATCTCGGCGGGTGGGCTGGTGCTGTGGTTCTCCCGCCGCCGGGCCCTGCGCACGGTCCGCGGGACGAAGGGGCGGCGCCGCACCCTCGCACTGCACGGCAGTGTGGGCGTGTGGGCCGCGACCGGCTTCGTCTTCCTGTCGGCGACCGGGCTGACCTGGTCGGCCTACGCCGGCGCCACCATCGACGAGGTGCGGACCTCCCTGGGGCACGCGACCCCGTCGGTGTCGGCCGCAGCGGGCGGTGAGCACTCCGGTCACGGTGCGGCCGCCGGGCGGACGGGAGACGCCTCCCACGGGGTCGGCCTGGACAAGGTCCTGGCGGCCGCGCGGGCCGAACGGCTCACCGACCCGGTGGAGATCGTCCCGCCCGCCGACGCGAACTCGGCCTACGTCGTCAAGCAGGTGGGCCGGGGCTGGCCGACGAAGCAGGACGCCGTCGCCGTCGACCCGGCGAGCGGGCAGGTCACCGACGTCCTGCGGTTCGCCGACCACCCGGTGCTCGCCAAGCTCACCCGCTGGGGCATCGACCTGCACACGGGCGTCCTGTTCGGCCTCGCCAACCAGCTCCTGCTGATGGCGCTGACCCTGTCCCTGATCCTGCTGATCGTCTGGGGCTACCGCATGTGGTGGCAGCGCGGCCGGGGCAGCGCCTTCGGCCGGCCGATCCCGCGCGGCGCCTGGCAGCAGGTGCCTCCCCAGATCCTGGTGCCGCTGCTGGCCGGGGTCGCCGTACTGGGCTACTTCCTGCCCCTGTTCGGCATCCCGCTCGCGGTGTTCCTCGCCGTCGACATCCTGCTGGGTGAGATCGCCCACCGGCGCGGGCGCCGGTCGTACGGCACCGGCGCGCCCGCGAGGTAGCGAGCCGGAGGGCTCCGCGCCCGGTGCGGAACTCCCCGGCATGCGGAGGCCCGGCTCCCCGAGGAGCCGGGCCTCTCGCCCTCACGCGGGGGATTCAGTCCTGCGCGAAGTCGCCCGCGAGTGCGGAGGCGATCCGCAGGTGGGACTCGGCCTCCTCGTGCCGGTTCTGCCGCTGGAGCGTGCGGCCGAGCATCAGCCGGGCGTAGTGCTCCACCGGGTCCCGCTCCACGATCGTGCGCAACTCGGTCTCGGCACGCCGCAGTTGGGCCGAGTGGTAATAGGAGCGCGCCAGCAGCAGCCGGGGGCCGGTCTGCTCGGGCACCTCCTCGACCAGGCCGGACAGGACCCGTGCGGCGGCGGTGTAGTCCTTGGCGTCGAAGAACAGCTGCGCGCGCTCCCAGCGCTCCGCCGGGGTGCCGTGCGCGTAGTACGCGGTGTCGTGGGTCGTGTTCACTCGTGCCTCCTTCGAGGCCGTCAACCCGCCCCCCGCGTCCGGTATTCCACGGCTCGGCCGGGCCCGTCGGGGGTCACCCGGGCAGCGCCGCCAGCTCGGCCTCGGCCCGCCGGGTGATCAGGGTCAGCACCCGCCCGGCGACGGCCAGGTCCTCCTCGGGTATGCCCGCGTAGATCCGGGCGGAGTAGGGCGCCGTCTCGCCGGAGGCCCTCGTGTACGCCTCCCGCCCGGCGTCCGTGATGCGCACCCCGGCCGTGTCCTCCGGCGTGAGGAGTCCGGCCGTGACCAGTTCCCCGATCACGCCGTGCGCCTCGGCGGCGCCGGTCTTCAGCGCGCCGGTGACGCCGCCGGCGAGTTCCTCCCGCCCGACGGGCCCGTCGGCGAGGGCGGCGAGCCGCAGGGTGACGGACTGCTGGAAGGTGAGCCCGAGCCGGGTCAGCACGCTCTCCAGGACCGCCCGGCCCGCGTAGTGGGCCAGGGCGATGACACGCGGGTTCAGCGGGGGTGTGTCGATGGTCATGGCTGCTCCGTCTCATGGTCGGCGAAGGGGTCGAGCGGTGCGTCGAGCAGGGCGGTGAGATCCCGGACGAAGGCGCGGGTGCGCGTGCCGTCCAGGCCGCCGAGCGGGTCCAGGAGCTGCTGGAGCAGCCGGTGGACGACGGCGATCGCCCGCCGGGTGACGTCCTGTCCCTGCTCGGTCAGCGCCAGCTGCACCGCGCGCGGATCGCGCGGGTGTCGGGTGCGCTCCAGCAACCCGGCGGTCTCCAGCGCGCGGGCCAGCTTCGACACGTACAGCGGCTCCAGACCCGTGTGGTCGGCGAGCCGGCGCTGGCTGGGGCGCTCCCCGCCGCGCTGCATGCCGTGCAGGGAGGCCAGCAGCGAGTACTGCGCGTGGGTCAGCCCGAGTGGGGCGACGGCACGGTCGACCGCCACCCGCCACTTCATGGACAGCCGCCACACCAGGAAGCCCGGCGTCCCGCCTTCCGTACCTCTTCTCATGAGAAAAACTGTACATGGCTACTATGTACATGGCTACTGTTTCCGGGCTCGGGCTCGCGGGCCGGAGCCGGCCGTCCGGTCGCGGCAGGTACGCCCGGACGACGCGCAGACGCGAGCCGTCCGGCCGCACTAGGTTGTGCGCCATGAGCAATCTCGAGCGCGAGGCGGTCCCCGCGGTGTGCGGTGGCCGGGGCTTCGTCGTGGCGGAGCCGGTGCGCGAACTCCTCAGTCCCCGCCGGGTACGGCTGGGCGAGTCCTCCGACGTCCGGCGGCTCCTGCCCAACCTGGGCCGCCGCATGATCGGGGCGTGGTGCTTCGTCGACCACTACGGGCCCGACGACATCGCCGACGAGCCGGGCATGCAGGTGCCGCCCCACCCCCACATGGGGCTGCAGACCGTGAGCTGGCTGCACGAGGGGGAGGTGCTGCACCGCGACTCCACCGGCAGCCTGCAGACCGTCCGCCCGCGCGAACTGGGCCTGATGACCTCCGGCCGGGCCATCAGCCACTCCGAGGAGAGCCCGCGCCAGCACGCCCGCCTCCTGCACGGCGCGCAACTGTGGGTGGCGCTGCCCGACAGCCACCGGCACACCGAGCCGCGCTTCGAGCACCACGCCGGACTGCCGGTCGTCACGGCGCCCGGCCTCTCGGCCACACTGATCCTCGGCGACCTCGACGGGGCCACCTCACCCGGCACGGCCCACACGCCGATCGTCGGCGCCGACCTGGCCCTGGCCCGGGGCGCGGACGTCCGGCTGCCGCTGGAGCCGGACTTCGAGTACGCCGTCCTGTCGATGTCCGGCGAGGCACACGTCGACGGCGTGCCGGTCCTGCCCGGCTCGATGCTCTACCTCGGCTGCGGCCGCTCCGAACTGCCCCTGCGCGCCGAGTCGGACGCGGGCCTGATGCTCCTGGGCGGCGAGCCGTTCGAGGAGGAGCTCGTCATGTTCTGGAACTGGATCGGCCGTTCCCAGGAGGAGATCGAACAGGCCCGCCGGGACTGGACGGAGGGGACACGGTTCGGCGAGGTGAAGGGCTACGAGGGTGATCCGCTACCCGCCCCCGAGCTGCCGATGACGCCCCTGAAGGCGCGGGGCAGGGTGCGCTGACCCGGAACGTGACGCGGGCCCGGGTCGGGGGCCCGGGCCGGGGCCCGCGTCCGCCCGCGCGGCGACGGTCCGTCAGGCGATGGACGCCGAGAGGATCGCCGAGACGGCCAGGTTGCAGGAGGCCGTGACCCAGACCGCGGGGTGGGGCTCCTCCTCGACCAGGGCCTCGCCCAGGCGACCCGGGGTGAGCAGGTCCACCACCAGGAACGCCACCGCCATCATCACCAGGCCGAGCAGACCGAACGCGGCGGTGGACAGCAGGCCCTTGCCGAAGTCGTCGTAGGTGGTCCAGATGGACGTGAAGACGATGCCCCCGATGCCCAGCAGCGCGGAGCTCAGCACCAGGGCGGCGTTGCGGTTGCGCTGCTCCCAGATCTGCCGGCCGAGCTTCCCGGGCGTCAGCACGTCGACCAGGACGATGCCGAGGACCAGCAGGACCAGGCCCAGCCCGCCGTAAGCGGTGGCCCGGCCGAGTCCGTTGACGATGTCGCTCATGGGGAGGCTGCTCCGATGGTTGAGGGATCCGAACGATCTGAGGATCTGAGGGATCTGAGGGATCTGAGGGATCGCGGTCAAGGCGGAGCAAAATCTAGCGCACTCGTTCGACCTCGGCGGGGGTGATCGCCGAGGTGGGAGGCGTGAAACCGGCGTGAAAACCCGGTGGAGGGCCTGTCGGTGGGTCCGCTTATGCTGCACCCCGATGATCACGCGGTACCAGGGGAGGGCGCGGCATGTTCGGCAAGCTGTTCGGCAGGGACGCGGAGAGACCGGTGGCGGATCCGCACGCCCTCCCGGTCCCGCGCAGGCAGCGGGGCGGGACATACCGGCTGCGCGCCCTCGGCGACGCGCGTGTACTGGCGCTCGTGGAGGCCGCGGACGCCGGTGACTGGGAAGCCGTCAAGGCGGCGCTGGCCCCCTTCGACCTCGGACGCGACCTCGCGGTGCTGGGCGAGATCGTCGAACTGGACGGTGTGCAGGACTGGATCGCGCGGGCCGTGGAGGAGGACAAGGAGCAGCGGGCGACGGCCCTGCTCATCTCCGGGGCGCGTCACATCCATTGGGGCTGGGAGGCGCGCACCGCCGCACGGGCCTCCGACGTCACGCGCGAGCAGTGGCGCGTCTTCCACGAGCGGCTGGAGATCGCCGAGGAGCAGCTGCTCGAAGCAGCCGAGCTGCGACCGGAATGGATCGCGCCGTGGCGCCAGTTGCTCACCTCCGGCCGCGGCATGTCACTGGGCTCCACCGTCACCGAGACCCGCCGCGACGCCGCCCTGCGCCGCGACCCGCTGAACCTCCAGGTCCACCTCGCGTGGCTGTCCCAGCTCCAGCCCCGCTGGGGCGGCGAGCCGGGACAGGCCCTCGCCTTCGCCCAGGACGCGTTCGCCGCGGCCCCGCAGGGGCACCGCCTCGGCTGCGTGCTCCCCATGGCGTACATCGAGGAGTGGGTCGAGGCCGGGCGCGGGGACCACCTCGAGACGGACGAGATCCGGGCGCGGTTGCGCGAGGCGGCGGACCACAGCATCCTGCACCCCGCCTACGCGTGGCCGCTCGGCTGGCAGCACGACTTCCACATCTTCGCCATGGCCCTGTCCCTGGCCGGCGAACGCCACACGGTCCGGCGCGTCTTCCACACCCTGGACGGCGCCTACACCGACTGGCCCTGGTCGTACTTCGCGGAGCCGGAGAAGCAGTTCGCACGCCACCACCGCCGCGCCTGACCCGTCCGGGTCACCGCCGGGGCGTGCACGCCGCGGGATCCCGCGCCGGGCAGCCGACGACCGGGGCCGAGTGACCCGCCCCCGGGACGTCCCGGCCGGCGGACCGCCGCGCCTCCTGGTCGCTCGCGGCCGGCGTACCGTCCACACCTCCCGGTCGCTCCCGGCCGGCGCACCGCCCGCACCGCAGCACCTCCCGGCCCGTGCGCCGGCCGGCTGAGCCCCTCGCCCGGCCGCCCGTACCGCCGCGCCGGGCACCCCGTGCCCGACCGGCACCGCCCCCGCGTCCACCGTCCGCCCCGCACTCTCCTTCCACTGGCCCTTCCCGACCCCGGACTGCCGATGAATCTGCCCGACACCGCCGCGCACGAGGCCGGCGCCGACCGCACCTTCCAGGTGGATCTGCGCGGCCTCGTCGACCTCCTCTCCCACCACCTCTACTCCAGCCCCCGCGTCTACCTGCGCGAGCTGATGCAGAACGCCGTGGACGCGCTCACCGCCCGGCACGCCCTCGAACCCGACGCCCCCGCCGACGACTTCGGCGTCCGTCTGTACGCCGACGGATCGGTGGTCCGCGTCGAGGACGACGGCGTCGGTCTCACCGAGGCCGACGTGCACGCGTTCCTCGCCACCATCGGCCGCAGCAGCAAGCGCGCGGACCGGATCGCCGAGCAACGCGGGGACTTCATCGGCCAGTTCGGCATCGGGCTGCTCTCCTGCTTCCTGGTCGCCGACGAGATCCACGTCCTGAGCCGCTCCGCCCGCACCCCCGGCGCCCCGGTCGTCGAGTGGCGGGGCCGCGGCGACGGCAGCTACACCGTCCGCACCCTGCCCGCCTCCGCCCGCCCGGCGCCAGGCACCACCGTCACCCTGACACCGCGCACCGACGCGGGGGAGTGGACGAGCCCCGGCCGGGTCCACGCGCTGGCCCGCCACTTCGGCTCCCTGCTGCGCCACCCGGTGACCTTCGACGACGGCACGGGCGGCCCCGGCACCTCGGTCAACCCCGAGCCCGCGCCCTGGTCCCGCACCCACCCGACCCCGGGGGCCCGGGCCCGGGCACTGGCGGAGTACGGCGAGGAGGTCTTCGGCTTCCGGCCGCTGGACACGATCGAACTGGACCTGCCGGCCGTGGGTCTCAAGGGCATCGCCTGTGTACTTCCCGAAGCGGTGCCGGCCGGGCGGCGCCACGGTCACCGCGTGCACGTGAAGGGCATGCTGCTGTCCGAGCAGGCCGAGGAGATCCTGCCCGACTGGGCCTTCTTCGTCCGCTGCGTCGTCGACGCCGAGAGCCTGCGCCCGACCGCCTCCCGCGAGTCCCTCTACGAGGACGACACCCTCGCCGCCGTGCGCGACGCCCTCGCCGGGCGGCTGCGCGACTGGATCGCCCGGGCCGCCGCCAGCGACCCGGACCTGCTCCACCGCTTCCTCCAGGCGCATCACCTCGCCGTGAAGTCGCTCGCCGTGCACGACGACGAGATCCTGCGCATGCTCCTGCCGTGGCTGCCGTTCGAGACCACCGACGGGCACACCACCCTCGACGAGTTCGCGCGCACCCACCCCACCGTGCTCGTGACGTCGACCGTGGAGGAGTTCCGGCAGGTCGCCGCGATCGCCTCCGCCGCCGGGCTCGGCGTCGTCAACGGCGGCTACACCTACGACCGCGAACTGGTCCACCGGCTGCCCGAGATCCGGCCCGGGGCGAGCGTCGCCGACCTCGACCCCGAGACCCTCACCGCCCATCTCGACCCCGTCGACCGGGAGACCGAACTCGCCGCCGCGGCCTACCTCGCCCGGGCCCGCGACGCCCTCGCCGTCTTCGACTGCGACGTCGCGCTGCGCACCTTCCAGCCCGCCTCCGCCCCCGCCCTCCTCGTCGACAGCCGCGAGGCCCGGCACGAACGCACCCGCTCTCGGCTCGCCCGCGAGCAGGAGGGCGGCCTGTGGGGCGACATCCTCGGCGCCCTGCGCCAGGAGGCCCCCCGCGCCCAGCTGATCCTCAACCAGCTCAACCCGCTGGTGCGCACCGCCGTCGCCATCGACGAGCCCGAACTGGCCCGCACCAGCGCCGAAGCCCTCTACGGGCAGGCCGTGATGCTGTCCCGGCGCCCGCTCAGGCCCGCCGAGTCCAGCCTGATCAACCGCTCCTTCCTCGACCTTCTCGCCCACGCCCTGCGCAAGGACAGCTGACGATGCCCACCGCACCCCACCCCCAGAGCACCGACGAGCTGTACCAGGCGCTCCGGGAGAACGGCCGCCGCCCCTACGGCCGCACCCGCACGGTCACCGCGGAGGAACTCGCCGACGCCGCCGAGCAGTTCGACGAGCCCCTCCCGCTGGTCCACGCCCTCCTGGAACTGCAGGAGGCGTACACCTACGGCTCCGAGCCCCGCAAGTCACCCGTCGTCTTCGCCCGGCTGCTGAACCTCTTCGACGAACAGCCCGACGTCTTCGACGAACGGCTGCGCCACACCCTGTTCTGGCGGTTCAAGTGGGTGTCCAACGCCCTGCGCGCCCTGCCCGAGATACCGCTGGCCAGCCTGCGCCAGTGGCTGACCGAGATGCGCGACCGCTACGAGAAGGCCGGTCACGGCCTCCAGCCCTACTACGGCCAGGCCTACCAACTCGCCGCCCATGTGGGCGAGGACACCGCCCTCGCCTTCGAACTGTGGGCGGGCCGCACCCGCACCCGGCTCAGCGACTGCGAGGCGTGCGAGATCTGCGACCGCGCCCTGTACCACCTCGGGGCGGGCGACGACGCACGCGCGCTGCGCACCTGGGAGCCCGTCCTGACCGGCAAGGAGTCCTGCCAGGAGGAACCCGCCCGCTCCCTGTCGTACGCCCTGCTGCCCCTGCTGCGCACCGGCGGCGCGGACCGGGCCAGGGAACTGCACCTGGCCGGTTACCGCGGCTGCCGCCGCAACCCCGCGATGTCCGCGGAGACCGGCCGGCACCTGGAGTTCTGCGCGCTCACCGGGAACGAGGCCCGCGGCCTGGAACTGCTCGCCGAGAACCGCACCCTCTTCGACGAGGTCGACTCGCCCCTGGACCAGCTCGACTTCCTCACCGGCGTGGAGGTGCTCCTCCAGCGCGTCGAGGCCCTCGGCCACGGCGGCCTGCCCGCCGCCGGATACGCGGGACGCACCTGGACCGTCGCGGAGCTGCGCGCCGAGGTACGCGGCCGGGCCGACGACCTCGCCGCCCGGTTCGACGCCCGCAACGGAACCACCACCCACTCCGACCGCCGCCGGGACCGGCTGGAGCGCGCCCCCCTGCTGGACGCCCTCGAACTGACCCTGCGCCCGCGCACCCTCGACGACGTCACCCCGGCCGCCCCGGTCACCGCGCCCGCCGGCCGCACGGCCGCCGTCCCCGAGGAACTGCCCGACCTCATCCTGCGCGCACGCGCCGCGGAGGAGCAGGGCCACCCGGACGCCCACGCCTGCTGGGACCGGCTGCGCACCCTCGTCGCCGCCCGCGACTACGCCCACCCCGCCGACCCGGCGGTCGGCCCGCTCGTGCGGCTGCGCGCCGACCTGCTCACCGACGAGGCGAGCCGCGCCGGTGAGCGGGAGGACTTCGCCGAGGCCGTCGCCCTGCACGAGGAGGCCGCGGGCCTCTACGACGACGCGGACCTGCCCGGCCACGCGGCGCTCGCCCGCGCCTGCGCCCTGATCGCCGGGGCCGGGCGCCCCACGGGGGGCGCGGACGACGGGCCGCAGGCCGGGGCCGCCGCGCTGACCTCGGCGCACGCGGCCGTCGTCCGCCTGCATGAGCAGACCCCCGGGCTCACGCCCCACCTGGAGGCCCGGATGCTGCGGCTGCGCGTCACCGCGCTGGCGCTGCGCCTGCAGACCACGCACGACGAGGAGCACATCGCGCCGGTCTTCGCCGAGGTCGACGCCCTGCACGCGTTCGCCGTGCGGCACGACCTGGCGGGGCAGATCTCCGCCGCCCTGCTGCTGCGGGCCACCACCCACGCCCTGTCCGGCGACCTGCCCGCCGCCGTCACCGACCTCGACGAGCTGAAGGCCCGGCTGACGGAGCAGGGGCCCGCCTGGCACCTGCCGCGCACGCTCGGTCTGCGCGGCCGGATCCAGCTCGGCCTGCGGGACGCCGAGGCCGCCCACGCCGACCTCACCGAAGGCCTGCGCCGGGCCGCCGACTGGCCGGCCGACGCCATGGACACCGGCCGCCTCCACGCGGACCTGGCCGAGGCCTGCATGCACCTGGGCCGCCCCGAGGAGGCCCTGCGGCATCTGACGCGCTCGGCGGAGGCGGACCTCCGGCGCGGCAGCCGCACCGACGCGTACTGCACCTACTCCAACGCCGCGCAGCTCAGCCTCGACCTCGGCCGGGTCGAGGACTGCATCGCACTGCTCGACTCGCTGCTCGCCGACCCGGCCGTCGCCGCCGGCGAGCTGGACGACCGGCTCGCCGCCCAGCTGCGCCTGACCCGCGCCCGTGCCCTGCACGCGGGGGACGACCTGAAGGCCGCCACCACGGAGTTCGTCGCCCTCGCGGCCGAGTCGGCCGGCTGGGACGACGACCCGGGCAGCCACGCCATGATCGCCGGGGAGACGGCCGTGCTGCTGGCCGAGTCCGGGGAGTTCGGCCGGGCCCGCGAGGCGGCGGACCGGGCCCTCGCCGCCCACGCCCGCGACCCGCGCTACGAGCAGCTCAGCAACTGCCTGCGCGAACTCGCCCGGCTCCAGGCGCAGCAGCAGGGCCCCGACGGGCTGGAGGCGGCCCGCGCCTTCCTGGACGACGCCGCCCGGGTCGCCGACGAGGCCCGCGCGGCCGGCCACGAGCCGCACGGCCGCTCCCTGGACACGGCCCTGGCGTACGAGCACGGGCGGGTCAACGCCTACGCGGGCGCCTACGAGGACGCCCTGGCCGCGCTCGACAAGGCCCTGGCGTTGCTCGGCGAGCCCGGACCGCAGGACGAGCGCGCCGGGGAGTGGGCCGAGTGCGTCCGTCTGGCGGGAGCGGTGGAGGGCCTCTACCTGGAGCGTCCCGCCCCCGCCCTGGCCCGCCTCGACGCGGCCGTCACCCGGCTGACCGCGCTCGGGCACCCGGCGGAGGCGCAGGCCCTGATCAGCCTCGCGGCCCGGCTCCACGACGAGGACTGACCCCCGGCCGCCCGCGGTGCCGTCGCGGTACCCGCCCCGGCACCGCGCGGCCCGGTCGCTACCCGTCGCCCCGGCGGCGCACCATCTCGGCGATCCAGACGGGGGCGTAGGGGGAGGTGCAGCCCGGGGAGACGGGACGGTCCTCGAACACACCCAGGCGCTCACCGATGGCGACCGCCCGGGCCCGGTGCTCGGGGTGCTCGATCCCGATGCGCGCCAGACAGTGGTTCATCGCCCACTGCAGACGGCCGGGCGCGTCCTTCATCCCGGCCTCGACCAGGTCGAGCAGCCCCGCCAGGTCGAGGCCCTCGGGCTTCCTCCCCACCCGTTCCGTGGTCAGCGCCCAGCCCGCACTCGCCACCACCGGGTCCGGATCGGCGAACCAGGCCAGGCGCAGCTCCTCGGCGTGCGGGCTCTTCTTCACCACGTGGTTCACGAGCCAGTCGTGGACCTTGGGGGTGCGCGCCTCGCGCACCATCGTGTCCAGCTCGTCCCGTCCGAACGCCCTGGGCCGGCAGATCAGCAGCGCCAGCAGCCGCGCCGCGCCGTCCCGCGTCTCCCACAGCCGGAGCGCGAGGTCCTGCTGCGTCCGCAGCCGCTTGGCCAGCGCGCGCAGCCGGGTCAGGTTCACGCCGTAGTCGTCGCCGTGCCTCTCGTTCACCGCGCGGACCCTGGGGTCCTCCATCGCGGCCAGCTCGGCCATCACCTCGGCGACCGTCGTCCCGTCCGGTGTCGTCCCGGCCACCCCGGCCTCCTCTCCCCGCTGCGGAGGACGAGCCTACGACGCCGGCCGGATCGGCCCGGAACGCGCCTGCGCGGTCGCGGGTCGACGGCCGGGCCCGCCCGGCCGCCGGGGCCCTCACCCGTCCGCACGCGCCGGGCAGGGCGCCGGTGGGCCGCGGGCGTCAGGATGGGGCGTGGCCGCCCGGGCGCCCGTAGCCCCGGGGACCGGCCGACGGGGGCACCGGCTCACGCCGCCCATGCCCGAGGACCGGGACCCGCGAGGGAGAGGTATGACCGAGACCCACGAGGCCGGAGCCGCCCGCGCCGCGGCCGGGAGCAGCCGGCCCTCGCCGCACCGCGACACCAGCCCCGGCGTCGCCGACCTGCGGCGGATCGGGGCGCACCCCGACCACTGGTACCCCCTCGCCGAGTCCCGGAAGGTGCGCAAAGGCCGGACGTGCGCGACCGCGTTCGCCGGGGAGCGGATCGCGCTGTACCGCGGGGCCGGTGGCACCGCGTACGCGCTGGAGGACCGGTGCGCCCACCGTCAGGTGCCGCTGAGCATGGGGGTCGTCGAGGGCGAGACCCTCCGCTGCTGCTACCACGCCTGGGCCTACCGCGGCGACGGGCGCATCTCGCAGATCCCCTACCTGTCCAAGGGCGACGGACGGCCACCGCGCGGGGTGCGGGGCTACCCGGTCCGGGAGGCGTACGGCCTGGTCTTCGTCTTCCCCGGCGACCCGGACAAGGCGGACGGCACCCCGCTGCCCCACCTGCCGGCGTACGGCTCCCCGCGGTACGCGACGATGACGTACTCCCGGACCGTGAACTGCCACTACTCGTTCATGCACGAGAACCTGCTCGACATGAACCACCAGTTCCTGCATCGCGGTGTCGTCGGCCGGCTCCGCCCGGAGCTGCTCTCTCACCGGGCCGACGCCCGGTCGGTGGAGGCCAGGTACCTGTTCACCCACACCGGCGGCAGACGCAACCGCGGCGCCAGCCTGCTCGCCGCCGAGGGCCTGGGCGGCAACGACTCCAGCGACGTCATGACGATCCGCACCGAGTACCCCTACCAGACCCTCGACCTGGTCCCGGAGAACGCGCAGCGGCCGGCCTTCCGCCTGTGGGCCGCCTACGTGCCCGAGGACGCCGAGCAGCGCCGCTGCCACACCTACGGCCTGCTGATGATCGAGAAACCGAGGGTTCCGGGCGCGTTGCGCCTGGCCCGGCCGTTCATCCGGCGCTTCACCGAGCGCGTGTTCGCCGAGGACCGCATGGCCGTCGAGGCCGAGCAGCGCGCCTGGGACGAGCAGGGCGAGGACCGCAACCGTGAGGTGTTCTCGTTGATCCTGGACGTGCGCGAGGTGCTGCGCGCCAACGGTGTGCCGATCCGTCCCCGGGCCGCCGGGTGCGGCGCGTCCGGGCCGTGCGACGGCCCGGACGGGGCGGGTCCGGCGACCGGCTCCGCCCGCTGAGCCTCCCGCGCGTCAGGGGCGGGGCGTCAGGGGCGGGGGTTCGTCCGTTGCCAGCGCGGGCGGGCGTCGGGTCCCCGGCGGCCCGCCACCGAGGCGCAGCGCGGGCACTGGCGCCGCACCCGGTCCGCCGCCCCGCCGGACTCGGGGAACGTGTCGACCCAGTTCACGTGCGGCAGGCGCGTCAGCCGGGAGCGGCTGAGGGAGAGGCCGCACACGGTCTCGTTGCGGCCCGGCTCCCAGGCGTGGACCTCTCCGGAGGGCAGCCGCCGTCGGCCTTCCTCCTCGTCGGTCCACTGCCCGGACGCGGCCACCGAGTACTGCCGGGTGCGTGCCACGCTCACGGGCCCGTCTCGTGCTCGGCGCGCAGCCGCACCTGCTCCTCCAGCCGCCGCAGGCTCGAGTCCAGGGCCTCACCCGCGGCCCGCTCACCGGGGTCGTGCCCGTCGTCGAAGAACGACAGGTGCACCGTCACCTCGCTGGCGCCGCTGTCGATCCCGGCGACCTGGAGCCAGCCCGCGTAGGAGCCCTGCCCGCGGGTGCCCCACTCCAGACGCATCTGCTCGGGGCGTGCGCGCAGCAGCGCGGCGGTGTCCTCGTCCGTGCGGTCCTCGTGCACGGTGACGGCGGGCAGGTCCCCGGGCCGGACGTGCAGGGCCCCGGGGAGCCAGGAGCCGAGCCGGTCGACGTCCGCCGCCTGGCCGAAGACCTGCTCGGGCTGTGCGGGCATCGTGCGGGAGCGTTCGTACTCGGACATCGCCTCACCTGCCTCATGTCGTTCGGCGTACGGCACTCCGCGTTCCCTGCGCGCCAGCGGTCCAACCGTGCGGGCCCCCGCCCGCGGCGGACGGGGCCCGGCGGCGGGTCAGAACCGGGGCTGGGGCGACTGCGCCTGCACCAGCTCCGTGGCCTCCTCCTCCGTCTCGACCGAGGGCGGGGACCCCGCCAGCGGCTTGTTCGCGGTCTCCCGCATGCACAGCACGGCGACGACACCGACGACCGCGGCGCCCGTGGCGTAGTACGCCGGCATCAGGGTCGAGTCGAACGCGCTGATCAGCGCGGTGATCACCAGTGGTGTCGTACCGCCGAAGACCGACGTGGCCACGTTGTAGGCGACGGACAGCGAGCCGTAGCGCACGTGGGTGGGGAAGATCGCCGGGAGCGCCGCCGACATCGTGCCCAGCATCATCACCAGCGACAGGCCCATCAGCAGCAGTCCCAGGGTGATCAGGACGACGCTGCCCTGCCGGATGAGCAGGAACGACGGCACCGACAGCAGCAGGAAGCCGAGCATGCCCGTCATCAGCAGCGGCTTGCGCCCGAAACGGTCCGACAGCCGGCCCACCTGGTTGATGACGCACATCTGCAGCACCATCACCACGAGCAGGATCAGCAGCCCGTGGTTGGTCGCGTAGCCCAGCTCGTCGGACAGATAGGTGGGCATGTACGACAGCAGCATGTAGTCGGTGATGTTGTACGCCGCGACCAGCGCGAGGCACAGCAGCAGGGGCCGCCAGTAGCGGGTGAAGATCCGGCCCAGGTCGGCGGTGGCGGAGGTCTCCACCCCCTCGGCCGCGTCGGCGGCCTGCACCTGACCGCCCTCCAGTTTCTGGAAGGCGGGCGTCTCGTCCAGCTTCAGCCGCAGGTACAGGCCGATGAAGCCGAGCGGGGCCGCGACCAGGAAGGGGACGCGCCAGCCCCAGGACAGCATCTGCTCGTCGCTGAGCAGGGTCTGCAGCAGGACGACGAGGCCGGACGCCCCGACGTAGCCGGCGAGCGTGCCCAGCTCCAAGAAGCTGCCGAAGAAGCCGCGCCGCTTGTCGGGCGCGTACTCCGCGATGAAGGTCGAGGCGCCCCCGTACTCCCCGCCGGTGGAGAAGCCCTGCACCATGCGGAAGAGGATCAGCAGCGCGGGCGCCCACAGGCCGATGGCGGCGTGCGAGGGGATCAGGCCGATGGCGAACGTGCCCACCGCCATCATGATCATGGTCAGGGACAGGATGCGCTTGCGGCCGAGCCTGTCGCCGAGCGGTCCGAAGACCATGCCGCCGAGCGGACGCACCAGGAAGGCCACCGCGAACGTCGCGAAGGAGCCGAGCAGCTGGGCGGTGTCGTTGCCGGAGGGGAAGAAGACCCTGCCGATGGTCGACGCCAGGTAGCTGTAGATGCCGAAGTCGTACCACTCCATCGCGTTGCCCAGGGCGGCGGCCTTCGTGGCGCGCTTGACCGCCGCCTCGTCGGTCACGGTGATGTCGCTGCGGCGCAGCTTCGGGTGGCGGCGCTGGTCGATCGCCCGGAACAGCACCCGGTGCCTTCTCACCGCCGCCGGGTCCACCGACTCGTCCTTGCCGGTCGCCGCCATCATCGGTTCCTTTCGCCGTACGTCTTTCCAACGACAGCGCCTGCACCGAACTCACGCGCTCAAACGGACCCGTTCGCGCGGCGTACAGTCGATCACGCAGCGTGTTCTCCGCGGGGCGGGTGTGTGCCCCCGCCCCGGCCGGGGAACTTGACCGCCCGTCCGGCCCGGTGAGAGGAGCGCGAGTGTCAGCGTCAGCGCGGGACGGCGGGAGCCGGGAGACCGGGTACGAGCCGGACCCGCACCGCTGGCGGGCCCTGTGGGGCACCCTGGTGGCCGGCTTCATGAGCCTGCTGGACGTGTCGATCGTGGCGGTCGCCCTGCCGACCATCCAGCGGGAACTGCACGCCTCGGCCTCCCAGGTGCAGTGGGTGGTGTCCGGCTACGCCCTCGCCTTCGCCCTCGCCCTGGTGAGCGCCGGCCGGCTCGGCGACGCCCTGGACCGGCGGCGCATCTTCCTGCTCGCCCTCAGCGGTTTCGTGCTCTTCAGCGCCGCCTGCGGAGCGGCCCCCAGCATCACGCTGCTGGTCGTGGCCCGCCTGGCCCAGGGACTGGCGGCCGGCTTCATGGCACCGCAGAACTCGGCACTCATCCAGCAGATGTTCCGGGGCGCCGAGCGCGGCCGCGCCTTCGGCTTCTTCGGCGCCACCGTCGGCATCTCGTCCGCGGTCGGCCCCCTCGCGGGCGGCCTGATCCTCGCCCTGGCCGAGGGCCCCGAAGGCTGGCGGTGGATCTTCTACATCAACGTCCCCATCGGCGTCCTCGCCGTGCTCCTCGGCCGCCGCCTGCTGCCCCGCACCCGCAGGTCCGGCCGCGGGCACGTGGACCTGCCCGGGGTCGTCCTCCTCGGCCTCGGCGTCCTGGCACTGATGTACCCGCTGGTGCAGGCGGAGGCCGGCGGCCTGACCGGGCTGTGGTGGCTGTTCCCCGTCGGAGCCGTGCTCCTGTTCGGCTTCACCCGCCGCCAGCACCGGCTGCTGGCCCGCGGGACCCAGCCGCTGCTCGATCCCCGGCTGTTCACCACCGTCCGCGGCTACGCCGTCGGCGCGGGCGTCGGCGCCCTCTACTTCATCGGCTTCAGCGGCATCTGGCTGGTCTTCGCCCTCTTCTACCAGCACGGCCTCGGCTGGTCCCCGTTGCGGTCGGCCCTGGCGGTGACGCCCTTCGCCGTCGGCTCGGCCTGCGCGGCAGCGGTGTCCGGGCGGCTGGTGGACCGGCTCGGCCGGCTGCTCACCGTGGGCGGACTGGCGGGTGTCATCGCCGGCCTGGGCGGCACCGCGCTGCTGCTGCGCTTCGCGCCCCTGGACATCGCCCCGTGGCTGACCGCCCCGGCCCTGTTCGTCGGCGGCCTCGGCGGCGGCTGCGTGATCTCACCCAACATCACCATGACGCTGCGGGACGTGCCGGTGCGCATGGCGGG
Source organism: Streptomyces sp. NPDC026246 (assembly GCF_055567995.1). NCBI lineage: Bacteria > Bacillati > Actinomycetota > Actinomycetes > Kitasatosporales > Streptomycetaceae > Streptomyces > Streptomyces sp. NPDC026246. The sequence goes on from NZ_JBVHPJ010000001.1 coordinate 829,065, forward strand.
AGCGGCGGGCGGCGCGCTGCAGACCGGGCAGCGCCTCGGTGCCGCCGTCGGGACCGCCGCCCTGCCCGGCCTGTTCTACCTGGTGCTCGCCCACCATGGTGACGACTACCGCGGCGCCCTCTTCGTCGCGCTGGGGGCCGGCATCCTCGGGATGGCCGCCTCGCTCGCCCTCGCCGCCTTCGACTGGCGGCGCGACCGCCGTTCGCGGGAGCCGCACCGCACCTGCCCCGACGACGTCGCCAACAGCCCGGTGCACGCCCGGCAGTCCTGACCCCTCAGGCGGCCGCGGGAGCGTCGTCCCCGAGTTCACCGCGCAGGGCGGCGACCGTGAACGCCGTCATGGACCCCAGGAGCAGCAGCGCGAGCGGACCCCAGATCGCCCAGATCGACCAGATCGGCCAGCCGTTGGCGGTCTGTGCCCACAGGGTGAGGATCGCCGCGACCCCCAGCCCGACGCCGTGCCACCGCACCACCCGCCCGGCCTTCTGGTGCCGCTCGCCGCGCGCGAGAAGAGGCCACAGCCCGCCGACGAGGGCCGCCAGGCCGAACGAGACGCAGGCCAGCGCGCCGCCGAGCCGGTCCGCGGGCCATCCCACGGGCCCGTCGGACGTCTGCTGCCGCCCGCCCCCGGGGCCCCGCACCTCGACCACCCGGCCGCGCCAGATGACGCCGGTGACCCGGTCGCCCGGTTCCAGCCCCGACAGCACGGGCCCGGTGCGCGGGAACGTCACCCGCCACGCCTCGCCCGACGGCAGCACCAGCCGGGCCTCGGGCGACGCGGCGCGCTCACCGCGGTTCAGGTCGATCTCGCGCACGGTGAACGACTGCTCCTCAACGCACCCGGACGCCCTCACGGGCAGGGAGGCGCAGGCCCGCGCGGCCCGGTACTCCCGCTCGCGGTCCAGCGCGCCGCGGACCTGCAGCGCCGACGCCACGCCCACCCCGGTGACCAGGAGCGCCAGCAGCGTCCACAGAACGGACCGGGCCACCCTGCCCCGCGACGAATCCACCGTCTCCCGCCCCCTCCCCGGTGCCCCCGCACCGGCCCACCCGATCATAGGGACGCGCCCGCCGCCGGCCACCACCGCGGGGCCGCGGGTGACCGGCGGCCGCTGCGCTACACCACCTCCGCCCGGCCGGCCGTGTCGTCGAGGAAGCCGCCCGACTGGTGCTGCCACAGCTTGGCGTACGCGCCGCCCGCCGCCAGCAGCTCCTCGTGCGTGCCCTGCTCCACGATCCGTCCCCGGTCGAGGACGACCAGCTGGTCCATGCCCGCGACCGTGCTGAGCCGGTGCGCCACGACCAGCGCCGTCCGCCCGTCCATCAGCCGCCACAGCGCCTCCTGGACGAGCAGCTCGCTCTCCGAGTCCAGGGCGCTCGTCGCCTCGTCGAGCAGCAGGATCGGCGCGTCGCGCAGGATGGCCCGGGCGAGCGCCACCCGCTGGCGCTGGCCACCGGACAGCTTCACGCCTCGCTCGCCCACCATGGTGTCGAAGCCGTCCGGCAGCGAGTCGGCGAACTCCGTGACGTGGGCCGCCTCGGCGGCCCGGCGGACCTCCGCGTCGCTCGCGTCCGGCCGCGCGAAGGCGATGTTGTCCCGCAGCGTGCGGTGGAACATCGCCGGGTCCTGCGGCACGTAGGCGATCTGCCCACGCAGGTCGGCCTGGCGCAGCCGGCTGATGTCCTGGCCGCCGATCAGGATGCGCCCGCCGTCGATGTCGGTCATCCGCAGCAACAGCCGCGTCAGGGACGTCTTGCCGCCACCGGACCGCCCGACCAGGCCGATCCTGCTCCCGCCGGGCACCGCCAGGTCGAGTCCCTCGAACAGGGGACGGCCGCCGCGGTGCGCGAACGTGACCTTCTCGAAGCGGACGTCGGCGCCCCGGGGCCGCAGCGGCTCGGGAGCCGGCGGGTCGAGCACGGTCGGCGGGGTGAGGAGCAGTTCGGTGAACTGCGCGGCCTCCGTCATCGAGCTCTCCAGCCGCCGGTAGATCTGGTTGAACTCGAACATGATCCGCGTGGCGTTGCTGTAGTAGGCGAAGGCGACCACGATCGCCTCGACCCCGTGCGTGCCCCCGCCGAGCCCGACCGCGAGCAGCAGACCCATCGCGTTGGTGAGCACCGACATCGGCGCGACCAGGGTGTCGATGCGCAGATTGCCGTAGTCCCACGAACGCAGCGTGAGCCGGCGCGAGCGCGCGACCCGTGAGCGGTGCTCGGCGGCCTCGCGCCGTTCCGCGGCGAAGGCCCGCACCGTGTCCATGTTCATCAGGCTGTCGGCGACGTGGCCCGACACCCGCGCGATCGCCTCCTCGCGCTGGTCCACCAGGGCCTGCCGGCGCCTCACGAGCGGCGCGACGAGCACCCCCGTGAGCGTGATCATCGCCAGCAGGCCGACGACGAGCAACGGTTCGTAGCGCCACAGCACCACCGCGCCGAACAGCAGCGGCACGAAACTGCCCACGATCTGGAACGTCAGCGTGTCGACGAACTGCTCGAAGCGGGCCGCGAAGCTGAGGACGCGCTTGGTCAGCGACCCGGCGAAGTTGTCGTGGAAGAACGCGGCGTCCTTGGCGAACAGCTCGTCCATCCCGACGACGTACAGCCGCTCGATGCCGAGCGCGTCGAGCCGGTTGAGGCAGTGCAGCGCCACCCGCCACAGCGCCTCCGCGACCAGCAGGACGCCGGCGAAGCCGAGGACGTACGGGAGGGCGGAGTCGAAGGAGACGTGCCCGGCACCGGCGAGGTCGCCGACGAGCTTGGCGACGATCAGTGGCGCGACGTACTGGATCCCGATGTTGCCCAGCGCCATGAGCAGCATCGCGGGAGCCGTCCACCGGCGCAGCCTGGCCAGCTCCCGTCCGTAGTGGCGCAGTGCGAGGAGCACCGAACGCCTGCCCGGTAAAACCCTGTGTGTTTCCGGCGTTTCCATCCCACCCCTGTGTCGTTCTGCGGCCGCCCGCCACGCGTGTGCGGGCAGGGGCCGTCACCGCAACGGATGTGTGGATCGAGAGTCGAGTCCGGAAGTGTCCCGCGCGGGCGGTCGCCCAGTCCAAGCCTTTTCCGGCCGGGCGGTGGTGTCCGGGGAGCACCGGGGCGCGCGTCGGCGGGGACCGGTGGCGCGGCAACCGCCGCCCGTGCCGGGTCCCGCGCCGCCGTCAGGACGCCGCTTCGGCCTCGGGGCGCAGGGTGAAGACCCGGTCCAGGCCGACCAGGGTGAGCACGCGCATCAGGTTGGCGGGTACGCCGGCCAGGACGATGTCGGCGCCGGCGGCCAGAGCGTGCTGGCGGGCGGCCAGCAGGGCGGTGATGCCGGAGGAGTCGCAGAAGTCGAGACCGGACAGCTCCAGGGTGAGGCACTGCCCGGCGGCGAGGGGGAGCTCCTCGATCCGGCGGCGCAGCTCGGGGGCCCGGTCGTAGTCCAGGTCGCCCGCCACGCGGACGGCGGGGCCGGTCGCGGTGTCGCGGTGACTGATGGTGAGCGCGTTCATGAGGCGGGCTTCGTGACGGGGCTGGTCCGGGCGGGGCCGCCGGTCGCCGGGGCGCCGAGGGCGAGCAGGGCGGTGTCGTCGTCCAGCCCGTCGCCGAAGCTCCGCAGCAGTTCGGTCAGCGCGGAGATCAGCTCGCGGGGCGAGGCGGGCGCCTGCTCGGCGGCGAAGGCGTGCAGGGCGTCCTCGCCGTACAGGTCGTCGCGGCCGGTGCCGCGACGGGCCTCGGTGAGACCGTCGGTGTAGAGCACCATGGTGTCGCCGGGGGCCAGCACCGTCTCGGCGCTGCCGATCGGCGCGCGGGGCAGCACTCCGACGAGCAGACCGCCGGGGGTGGGCAGGAACTCGGCACCGCCGCCGGCCCGCAGGACGAGCGCCGAAGGGTGGCCGCCGGAGGCGATGCGCACGGTCACCGAACCGTCGGGGCCGCCGGGCTCGGCGATCCCGAAGATGCAGGTGCAGTAGCGGGGGTCGCCACCGGCCGTGTACCGCTCGTGCAGCACGGCGTTCAGCGTGGCCAGGGCCGATGCGGGCTCGGGGTCGTGGTGCGCGGCGGCCCGCAGCGTGTAGCGGGTCAGTGAGGTGAGCGAGGCGGCCTCGGGGCCCTTGCCGCACACGTCGCCCAGGAAGAACGCCCACCGGTTGCCGTCGACCGGGAACAGGTCGTAGAAGTCGCCGCCCAGCTGGTCCGGGGAAGCCGTGTGGTAGTGGACGGCCGACTCCAGTCCGGGCACCATGGGCAGCGAGTCCGGCACGAGGGACTTCTGCAGCACGGCCAGTGCGTCGGCGAGCCGGGCGCGGTCCGCCTCGGCCTGGCGCCGTGCCTCGTCCGCCTCGGCGCGGGCGCGCTCGGCCTCCTTGCGGCGGTGCAGCAGTTCCTCTTCGTAGGCGCGACGGTCGGACGCGTCGAAGACGGTGATGCGGATGAGCAGGGGCTCGCCCTCGCTCCCGCGCTTGAGCACGGCCGACACCAGCACCGGCAGCCGTCCGCCGCCCGCGCGGCGCATCTCCAGGGCGATGCCGCGCAGCTCTCCCTGCATGCGCAGCAGCGGCGCGAAGTGCGTCTCGTGGTACAGCTTGCCGCCCACGGTCAGCAGGTCGGGGAAACGCTTGCGCCCCACGACCTCCGCGCGGTCCAGGCCCAGCCAGTCCAGCAGCGTGTTGTTGATCTTGGCGATGGTGCCGTCCATCATCGTGGACAGGTAGCCGCACGGGGCGGACTCGTAGAGATCTTCCGCGCTGTCCTCCAGCAAGGCGGTGAAGACCGCGTCGGTGCTCGCCTCGTCCCCGGTCCCCGCGGGGTCCGGCACGCCGCTCGTACGGCACATCACCGCAGTGACTCCATGAAGTCGAGGATCGCCCCGGTGGTCGCCTCCGGCGCGCTCAGCTGCGGGCAGTGGCCCGTGGCGTCCAGGGTGACCAGACGGGACGAGGGGATCGCCGCGTGCACGTACGCCCCGACCTCGCGGGGGGCGATCGCGTCCTGGTCGCACTCCAGCACGAGGGTCGGCACGGACACGCTGCCGAGGTCCTCGCGGCTGTCGGTCATGAAGGTCGTCCGGGCGAAGACCCGGGCGATGTCGGGGTCGGTGGCGCAGAAGCTGTTGGTCAGCTCCTGGCCCAGCTCGGGCCGGTCCGGGTTGCCCATGATCACCGGAGCCATGACGGACGACCAGCCGAGGTAGTTGGCCTCCAGGGAACCGAGGAGTTCCTCGATGTCCTCGGCGCTGAAACCGCCGCGGTACCCCTCGTCGTCGATGTAGCAGGGGGACGGCGTCACCATCACGAGGGCCCCGATGCGCTCCGGCGCGGACCGGGCGGCCAGCACACCCACCATGGAACTGACCGAGTGCCCCACGAACACCGCGTCCCGCAGGTCCAGCTCCTCGCAGACGTCCACGACGTCCTGCGCGTAGCCGTCCAGCGACGAGTAGCGCTCCTCGCTCCACGCCGACAGATCCGATCCGCCGGAGCCCACGTAGTCGAACAGCACCACCCGGTACCGCTCGGCCAGGGCCGGCAGCACCAGGCGCCACATGTTCTGGTCGCAGCCGAACCCGTGCGCGAGGAGGAGCACGGGGGCGTCGGCCCGGCCGATGACGTTCACATTGTTCCTGCGGCGGATGTCCATACCGACCATGGTCCCACCCCACCGGATCAGCCACGACGGCGGGCGGCACCGGGGAGGGGGTTCAGCCCAGGTGGAGCGGGAAACGGGACGCCTCCTCGGCCAGCGCGGCCTGCTCCGCCCCGGTCGGGGCCCGCCTGCCGGTGCCGATCAGCAGCGCGTCCACATCGCTCAGGGACGCCGGGAACGCCGCGCCGGCGATCTCCTCCAGCATCTCCCGCGCCCGGCGGAGCCCGGCCGCCGGCGGTTGCGGCGCGTGCGGCACGTAGGCGATCAGGTCGAGGTGGTGCAGGGTCCACTCCAGCACGTACGCCGACAGGTAGTCCGCCACGGTGAGGACCTCGTCTCGGGTGCCCACCCGCTGGGCCGGATCCGCGAGCAGGGCGGCGCGGCCCGCGGCGGAGCCGACGTCGTCCAGATGGAACGTGAGCAGGCGCGGATCCTCGTACGCGGACGCCAGCCGGACGGTCAGCGCGTCCAGGGGGTCGTCGCCGGTGGGCGGCGCGGCGGAGACCTCCCAGTACGTCAGCGCGTCCCGGGTCGGCTCCCGGTCCGACGGGGTCGCCAGGGTGATGAGCACGTCCTGCGCGTCGATGACCAGATGGCACACCAGATCCCGCACCAGCCAGCCCGTGCAGCCGGACGGACGCCCGAAGTCCTCGTCGTCGAGGGCGGCGACCGCCCCGCGCAGCGCCGTCCAGGACGGTGAGAAGAGATCCACCCCGAGAACGTAGTGCGGTCCGGCGGGGAGGGACAAGCGCCTTTCGGGGCAGTCGAATCGGGGACGAGGCGGTCGCGGAGGCGCGTTGCCGCGATCCCCTCACGCACGAGGCACGTTCCGGCACCGCGAGACCCACCCGGACGGGATCGGTGAGCCACGGCCGTCATGGAACCCCCAGCACCTACCGGCCGCGGCCGACGAGGACGCCCGCCACCCGGCCGACTCCGCCCCGGCCGGAGGAACGACCCGCCTCGCCCGTGTCAGAGCCGATCCCGTGCGACCTGCTGCACCACGCCCCGTTCGGCGGCTCGTTCCACTGCGCGACCCTCGACGTCCGCCGCCGCGGCCCCTTGCAGTCCTACGTCGACTGAACCGGCGAGCCCTCCGGCACGGCACCCGCCCGTCCGGCGACCAGGGCCGCGAGCTCCTCCGGCGTGCGGGGGCAGGGCTCCGAACCGGTCACCAGGCCGTGGGCGCGCAGCAGTTGCGCGGCCGCGGCGCCCCACGGCAGCCGCAGTCCCGCCGCGTGCAGCAGGTCGGTGCGCGCCAGGGCCACCGGGGCCGGCCCGGTGCGCACGCCGGACGGGGTGAGCAGCGCCGCGTCGTCGGCCCAGCGCAGGGCGAGGTCGACGTCGTGGGTGGCCATCACCACGGTGGTGCCGTTCGCGCGGAGTCCGTCCAGGGTGGTGAGCAGCCGTTCCTGGCCCTCCGGGTCGAGTCCGGCCGTCGGCTCGTCCAGGATCAGCACACGCGGGCGCATGGCGACGGCGCCCGCGATGGCGGTCCGTTTGCGCTGGCCGTAGGACAGCAGGTGCGTGGGCCGGTCGGCCAGGGCGGTGATGTCCAGGGCCGCCAGCGCCTCCGCCACCCGCTCGCGCACCTGCCCGTCCGGCAGACCGAGGTTCAGCGGCCCGAACGACACGTCCTGCTCCACGGAGGCCGCGAACAGCTGGTCGTCCGGGTCCTGCACCACGAGCTGCACCGTCGTCCGCAACCGGGTCAGCCCCTTGCGGTCGTACGTCACCACCCGCCCGTCGAGCGACAACGCGCCCTGACGCGGGCGCAGTCCCCCGCTCAGCAGCCGCATCAACGTCGTCTTGCCGCTGCCGTTGCGGCCGAGCAGGGCGAGTGCACGGCCCTCCGTGATGGTGAAGTCCAGACCGCTGAGCACGGCCGGGCCGTCCTCGTAGGCGAAGGACGCGCCCCGCAGGGCGACGAGGGCGGGCTCGCTCACAGCGGCGGCCTTTCCAGGAGGAAGGTGGCGGCGGCCAGCGCCGCGAGCAGCAGGCAACTGACGGCCGTGAAACGGAGGGAGACGCGCGCTTCGGGGACCAGGACGCGCAGCGTGCCGTCGTAGCCCCGCCCGGCCAGGCCGGCCTGGAGGCGGGAGGCCCGGTCGAAGGCCCGCACGAACGCCGTGGCACCGAGACCGGCCAGGGACCGCCACTCGGCGCGGCGGCCGGTGTGACCGAGCCTGGCCGCCTGCGCCTGCCGGATGCGGCGCACGGAGTCCAGCAGCAGGAAGCTCATCCGGTACGTCACCAGCGCCACGTCCACCACGGGAGCCGGGACCCCCGCGCGCACCAGGCGCGGCAGCAGGTCGGACAGGGGCGTGGTGAAGGCGAACAGCAGTACGCCGAGCGAGGCCGCGGAGGTGCGCAGCATCAACTCCCCGGCCCGCGCCGGACCGTCGGCGGCGAGGGAGACGAACCCGCCCGGCCCGCCGACCTGCACCAGCAGGGTCAGCGCGCCGGTCGCGCAGAAGCCCAGCGGCACCCGGTAGGCCCGCCACAGGCGCCGCCCGGGCACACCGGCCGGACCGAGCAGGACCACGACCGCGGTGACGAGCACCAGGGCCGCGCCCGGCCAGGGCGGCAGGCAGACGGCCAGCACGGTCAGACCCAGCCCGAGCACGGCCTTGTCCACGGGGTGACGGTGGCGCCAGCGGCTGCTGTGCGCCGCCGCGTCGATCGGCAGCACCCGGACTCAGTCCTTCGCGGTGACGGACTCTCCGGCGGCCGGGGGAGCGGCCGCCGCCTCCCGCTCCAGCGCCCGCTGCTCGCCCTGCCGGCGTCCGCGGCGCAGACCGAAGTAGTAGGCCAGGACACCGGCGCCGAGCGCGGCCTGCAGGGAGAACAGGGCCGACTCGATCTCCCCGGACGGCGGTTCGTACAGCGGGGAGAACCACGGCTCGTAGTCGGGCTCGATCTCGGTGATCGCCGTCTCGGCCTCACCGTCGGCGCCCGCGAAGGGCTCCTCCTTGTGGTCGCCGAGGCCGAGCACGAGCGGCAGCACGGCGAGCGCCGCCACGACGAACAGCAGCAGCAGATTGATCTTCGTATTCCGGCTCATCGGGCCACCGCCTCGGTCTCGTCACGCGTCTGCCGGGCGGTGAGCAGCACGCCGAGCCGGGTCAGCTCGCCCTTGCTGGACTGCACCAGCAGCCGCATCACGAGGACCGTCAGCAGTCCCTCGCTCACCGCGAGCGGGATCTGGGTGACCGCGAAGATGGAGCCGAACTTGCCGAGCGCGCCCAGGAAACCGCTGCCCGGGTCGGGGAAGGCGAGCGCCAGCTGCACGCTGGTGACGCAGTAGGTGGACAGGTCGGCGACGAACGCGCCGCAGAACACCGTCACCATCAGCGGCACGTCCAACCGCCGCAGCAGCTTGTACACGGCGTACCCGGCCCAGGGCCCGACGATCGCCATGGAGAAGACGTTGGCGCCCAGCGTGGTCAGACCGCCGTGGGCGAGCAGCAGCGCCTGGAACAGCAGGGTGATGGTGCCGAGCACGGCCATGACGGGCGGCCGGAACAGGATGGCCCCCAGGCCCGTGCCGGTCGGGTGGGAGCAACTGCCCGTGACGGACGGCAGTTTCAGCGCGGACAGGACGAACGTGAAGGCGCCGGAGGCGCCGAGGAGCAGCGTGCTCTCCGGGTGCTCGCGCACCTCACGGGTGAGTGACCGGACCCCGTGGACGACGAACGGCGCCGACGCGACGCCCCAGGCGACCGCGTGCGCCGGAGGAAGGAAACCCTCGGCTATGTGCATGGCTCAGCAGACCCTCTCCAGCACCTCGTGGATGGTTGACGCGCCTTGGCCGGTCTCCTGGCTGACGGGTACCACCGCCCGGACTCCGCCTTCCCGGGTCACAAGGACCCAGTGGCTGCCCGCGAGGGCCGGAGCCGGACTTCCCGATTCACAGTGGCGAGGGCCGCACCGGCATCACACCGGATTTCCCGTTCACCAAGGCCAGGTGACAATAAGGCCCGGATCAGGACGAGCACAACCCGCACCCGGGGGGCGCGCGAGGGGCGCCCCCTCGCACACCGGCGCACCTGGGGCTCCGCCGAGGGAACGCCTGGAGGGTTCAGTCGTCGCCCTCGTCCCCGCCGTCCTCGCCCTCACCGTCCCCTTGCGGCCCGGGCAGTTGCTCCTGCTCCGGCTGCTCCGCCTCCGCCGGTGGCTCGGCGCCCGCGTCCGGTGGGGCTGCGGTGCCCGCGGCAGTCGGAGAGGCGGGAACCTGCTCGGCCGGCGCCGTGCCGGGCGGGGTGACATCGGCCACCGTCCCGGTGGCCGGCGTGGCGGCGGCCGGGCCGGAGTCCGGCCGCGATCCGGACGCCGAGCCGGAACCCGTCCCGGCGGCGGGGGTGCTCGCGGTGGGCGAGGGGCCCGGGTCGGTGCCCTCCGTGGCGGTGTCGTCCGGCGAGAACCACTGCATGCCGATGAGCATCGCGGCGACGAACAGCGCCGCGGCCGCGACCGCGGCGACGGCCTTGGAACGGTTTCCGCTCCCGCCGCCGCGCCGCCCGCCGCGCCCGGGACGCCCCGCCTGCGCCGCGCGGGCCGCGCTGCGGGACCCGGGTGCCGCGGGCAGCGCGTACGTGGTCGGGCTGCTCGTCTCCGCGCCCTGATAGGTGCCGTGAGCGGCCGGCGCGGGCCGGGGCCGGGGCCGTACGGGCGATGACATCTCCGGCAGCGGCTCGGGCAGCCCCCGCCAGGCGCCGCCCGCGAACCACTCGGCCGCCTGCTGCGCGGTGGGCCGGTCCTCGGGCTGCTTGGCCAGCAGGCCCAGCAGGTAGTTCTCGAACGCCGGCGGCAGACCGGAGACGCCCAGCTCGCGGGGCGGCACCGGAACGGCGTCGAGGTGCTGGTGGAGCAGGGCGACGGCGCTGTCCGCCTCGAACGGGGGGCGGCCGCTGAGGAGCTGGTAGAGCACGCAGCCCAGCGAGTACATGTCCGAGGCGGGGCCGGCGGGTTTGCCCAGGGCGCGCTCGGGGGCGAGGTACATCCCCGTACCGACGATCTGGCCGGTGGCGGTGAGCGCGGCGCCGGGGTCGTCGAGGAAGCGCGCGATGCCGAAGTCGCCGATCTTCAGGGTGCCGCGGGCGTCGAGCAGCAGGTTGGCGGGCTTCACGTCCCGGTGCACGATGCCCTGGGCGTGCGCGGCGGCGAGGCCGGCGGAGGCCTGTGCCGCCAGGACGGCCACGCGCTCGGCGGGCAGCGCGCCCGACGTGGCGAGCACCTGGGAGAGACTGTCGCCGTCGACCAGCTCCATCACCAGGTAGAGCCGGTTGTCGAACTCGCCGAAGTCCAGCACGCCGACCACGTGGGGGTGGTTCAGGCGCCCGGCGGTCTGGGCCTCCAGCCGGAACCGCGAGGTCGCCGTGGCGTCGGTGTCCTGGGGCAGCAGCAGCTTGACGGCCACCGCTCTGGCGAGCGTCTCGTCGTACGCGCGCCAGACCTCTCCCATTCCACCGCGCCCGATCTCCACATCCAGCCGGTAGCGGCCCGCTAGCAGCACTCGTCCTCGTCTCACGCTCAGGGGAAGGTCCGTCGCCGCAGGCCGAACTCCCCGCGCATGCGCGGGGATTGCTGAGGGCTGCCGCAGCCGCCCCAGGATACTGGCGCCGCGCGCCCCCGCGGTCCCCCGGCGGCGGGCCCCCTCCACGACGGGGCGGACGGCCCGCCCCGCGCGACCCGCAGAGCCCTGCAGGGCGGGCCGGGCCGGTCCGCCCCACGGCCCGGGCCGCGGCGCCGCGGCGGAAGCCCGCCGCGATCGGCGGCAGCCCGGCGGCCGGAGACCGGCGCAGGCCGAACCGGTCGCCCGGCCCACGGGTCACCGGGGGGGGGGGGCGGGTGCGCGAAGTGTGGTGGCCCCGTCCCGACGGCCCCGGACAGGGAGCAGGCCGCGTGGCCCGTTCAGTCCTCCGACGGTGCGAGCAGTACGAACTCCGCCCCGGCAGGGTCCAGGCAGACGGCCAGCCTGCCGACGCCCTCCATGTTCTGCGGTCCCATCTGCACCTCGCCGCCCTTCTCCGTGACGCGGGCCGCCGCGGCGTCGCAGTCCTCGACCGCGAAGACCGGGTGCCAGTACGGCCGTCCGTCCGTCAGCGTCAGGTCCTGCGCACCCAACTCCATCAGCCCGCCGTGCATCCGGTCCTCCGGCAGGCCCGCCGGCGTGATGAGGGTGTACGTGCCGGCGCCGCCGGGCAGCGGCATGTCGCTGAACTGCCAGTCGAACAGGCCGCCGTAGAACTCCCTGGCCGCCGCCGCGTCGGTCGTGAACAGTTCGACCCAGGACAGCGAGCCCGGCTCGTCCACCAGATCCAGGCCGGCGGTCGTCCCCGGCTGCCAGACGGCGAACTGGCCGCCCAGAGGGTCGCTGTACTGGGCCATGCGGCCCCACTCGTCGAGGTCCATCGGCTCGACCCGGACGGTACCGCCCGCCTGCCGCACGGCCTCGGTCGTGGCGTCCGCGTCGGGCACGCTGTAGTACAGCATCCACGCCGGGCGCGCGCCCTCCTCGGTCAGCTTGCCGAGGCCGCCGACGACCTTGCCGTCCTTCTTGAACATCCCGCCCTCGATGTTGTCGCCGTTCTCGCCGTTCTCGCTCTCGCCCATGGACTCGTACTCCCACCCGAGCACGGCGCTGTAGAAGGACGCGGCGGCCCGGACGTCCGGAGCTCCGAGGTCGAGCCAGCAGGGGGAGCCGGGGGCGTACTCCGTGGTGATCATGGCGGTGCTTCCCTTCAGCGAGTCGTGGGCCCAGCGTGACACCGGGCACCCGGCGGCGCGCGCCGCCGCTCTCCACTCGGGGGACGCCGGGGCCGGGCGGGGAGCCGCCGCGAGCGGTGCGAAGGGGCCGGGGTGTTTCAGTGGACGGACAGACCGCCGTCCACGAACACCGACTGGCCGGTGACGTACGCGGAGGCCTGGCTCGCCAGGAAGACGGCCGCGCCCGCGAAGTCCCCGGGCAGACCGTTGCGCCCGATCATGGTGCGGGCGGCCAGGGTCGCCACGGCCTCGGTGTCGGACTGCAGGCGGGCGTTGAGGGGCGTCATGACGAAGCCCGGCACGAGCAGATTGCAGGTGACGCCGCGCGGCGACCACGCCTCGGCCTGGGAGCGGGCCAGCGCCTCCAGACCGCCCTTGGAGGCGCCGTAGGCCCCGCTCTGGACGAACGCGCGATGTGCCTGCTGGGAGCTGATGTGGATGATCCGCCCGTAACCGCGCTCCGCCATGCCGGGGCCGAAACGCTGCCCCAGCAGAAAGGGGGCCTCGAGGTTGACGGCCATCGTGGCGTCCCAGACGTCCTCGGTGAGCTCGTCCATGGGCGGACGCAGGTTGATCCCCGCGCTGTTGACGAGGATGTCGGGTTCGCCGAACACCTCGACCGCGCCGTCCGCGGCGGCCCGCACGCCCGCGCGGGTGCTCAGATCCGCTGCGACCCAGGCGGCCCGGCAGCCGAGGTCCGTCAACTCCGCGACTGTAGCGGCGAGTTCACCCTTCCTCCGTGCCACGATCACGACGCTCGCCCCGGCGCGGGCCAGGGCCACGGCGATGGCCCGCCCGATGCCGGAACTGCCGCCGGTGACCAGCGCGACGCGGCCCTCCAGGGAGAACAGTTCGGCGAGGTAGGCGGGTGGCGTCGGGGTGCTCTGCGTCGGCTGGTTCGTCATGCCGCCCCACTTTAAGCGGGAGGCGGGGTGGTGCCGGACGCGGGCCAGATACCCCTCGGGGGTATATAGTCGTCGCATGGACCGCATCGTTCACGACTCCGATGGCCATGACCCCGGCAAGCACGGTCACGAGGGGGGCGACTCCGGGCGGCGTCCGCACGGGTCCGCCTCCTGGGGCACGGCGGTGAAGGCGACGCTGCACTGCCTGGCCGGATGCGCGCTGGGCGAGATCCTCGGCATGGTGATCGGCACGGCACTGGGGTGGGGCAACGTGCCCACCATGGTCCTGGCGATCGCCCTCGCCTTCCTCTTCGGCTACTCCTTCACCCTGGTCGCCGTGGTGCGCGCCGGTCTCGGTCTCAGGGCCGCCGTCCGGGTCGCCCTGGCCGCGGACACGGTGTCCATCGCCGTGATGGAGCTGGTCGACAACGCGATCATCGCCCTCACGCCCGGTGCGCTGGACGCCCACCTGGCGGACACGCTGTTCTGGACCGCCCTCCTGGGCGGCTTCGCGGTGGCCTTCCTGATCACCACGCCGGTGAACAAGTGGATGATCGGCCGCGGTCTGGGTCACGCGGTGGCCCACGCGCACCACTGACGGGCGCGGGCGCTGGCGCGGGAAGCGCGGGTGGGGGCGGTCGGGCGGAGGGCATCCGCTCCCTCGTCGTGGCCTGGATCACATGGCGGGGATTGAGTGCCCGGGCCGGGTGTTCCGCGTACCCATGGGTGCAGAACGGGGGCCGGATGCGAGGATGAGGCGCCATGACAGCTGGGTGGTGCGTCCGCACGGTACGGGCCGCGGTGTTCGCGGCCGTCTGTGTGGTGCTCGCCGCCCTCGGCCACGTCATGATGTCCGGCGACCATGTGCCGCCGTGGGTGCTGGCGGCCGGCTGGGCCGTCACCGGCGCGGCCGGCTGGGCGCTGGCGGGCCGTGAACGCGGGCCGGGGGTGGTCGTCGCCGTCGCGGTCGCCGTGCAGACCGCCCTGCACTCGGCGTTCTCCCTCGCCCCGCAGGGGGCCCGGGAGGCGGCCGGGGGAGCGCACCCCGCAGGCGCCCACCCCATGCCCATGGGCATGCACATGAACATGGGCGCCGGCATGGACGCGGGTGCGGGTGCGGACGCGAGCGGGATGCGCCACGGCACGGGAGCCATGGGCCACGCCGCGCACGGCCCCGGCGACGACTCGTCCCTCGGGATGCTCGCCGCCCATCTCCTCGCCGCCCTGCTCTGCGGCCTGTGGCTGGCCCACGGGGAACGGGCCTTCTTCCGTCTGCTGCGCGCCGTGGGCGCCCGGCTCTCCGCTCCGCTGCGGCTCCTGTTCGCCCGGCCCGCGCCGCCGCCCCCGCCGGTGCGTGTACGCCGCCGGTCCTCGGATCGCCGGCCGCGGCTGCTCCTTCTCGTCCACGCGATCACCTCCCGAGGGCCACCCGTGGGGGCCGCTGCCGCCTGACGGCAGCCGGTGCGGTTCCGGGGCGGCCCTTCGCGCCGCTCCGGCCGCGGTTCCGTGCCCGTACCTCGTGCGCTCCGGCCGGCCCTCACGGCCGCCGGGGTGCCGTACGGGCGCGCCGCATCCCCACTCACCGGACCACGCGCCCGTGCGTTCACCGCCGGCGCGGTGTGCCCGCGCGCGGCCGTGGTCCCGGAATTCCGAGAAGGACACCAGGTGATCACTCCTGCCCTGCCCCGTGACGGATCGGCCTGCGCCGACGCGTCGATAACCGCCTGGGCGCTGGCCGCCCGCGCCGGCGACTCCGCCGCAGTCGAGCACTTCGTCCGGGCCCTGCACCGCGACGTCATCCGGTACGTCGCGCACCTGTGCGCCGACCCGCAGGCGGTGGACGATCTCACGCAGGACACGTTCCTGCGGGCGCTCGGCAGCCTGCACCGGTTCGAGGGCCGCTCCTCGGCGCGCGCCTGGCTGCTGGCCATCGCCCGGCGCGCGGTCGCCGACAGCATCCGGTCGGGGGCCGTGCGTCCCCGCCGGGCCGATCTGCCGGACTGGGAGCTGGCGGCCGAACTCGCCCAGCCGCGCGGCCTGCCCGGCTTCGACGACGGTGTGGTGCTGCGGGAACTGCTGGACGGGCTGCCCGAGGAGCGGCGCGAGGCGTTCGTCCTCACGCAGGTGCTGGGACTGCCGTACGCGGAGGCCGCCGCGCTGAGCCGCTGCCCGATCGGCACGGTCCGCTCCCGGGTGGCCCGCGCGCGGGCCACGCTCGTGGCCCTGCTCGCCGAGACGGAGGCGGCGGCGCCGCCCTCCGAGCCCGCCCTGGCCGCCTGACGGCGACGGCGCCACCGGTGCCCGCCGGCCGTCCGGCGGGCACCACCGCGCCCCGACGGTCTGGACGCCCTATCCAAGACCTGGACTGCTCGTCTAAGGTGGGTGGTGTGGGAAGCCTGAGAGGAGCCGGGATGGGCCGCGCGCTGGACGCCGAACGGGACGCGATCCTCGCGGCGATGACACCCGTCGTGGACGGCATCGCCGCGACCTTCGGCCCGGTCTGCGAAGTGGTGCTGCACGACTACCGCGACCCGGAGAGGTCGGTGGTCGCCGTGGCCGGTTCGGTGACCGGGCGGCGGATGGGCGGGGCGATGAGCGAGATCGGGATGCGCGTCCTGGCCGGCGGCGACGAGGCGGGCGACGAACTGAACTACGTCACCCGCACCCGCGACGGCGGCCTGGTGAAGTCCTCGACGATGGTGCTGCGGGACTCGACCGGCGCCGTCTTCGGCGCGCTCTGCGTCAACCTCGACATCGGCGCCGTCGGGGCGGCGCACCGGCTGCTCGGCGCCCTCGCCGGGGCGGACACCGTCCCCGCGGAGGTGCCCACCACCACCTTCGGCAACGACATCGACTCGGTGGTCGACGCCCTCGTCGACGCCCACCGGTCGCGACAGCGGGGCAGCTGGGCCGAGCTCGACCGCGCGGAGCGCCTGGACCTGTTCGGCGGCCTGGACGCCCGCGGGGTCTTCGCCGTGCGCGGAGCCGTCGAGCAGGTCGCCGGCCGGCTCGGCATCTCCCGCGCCTCCGCCTACAGCTACCTCTCCCAGGCCAGGGCCGCACACGACACCTCCGGAGGATCCGCGTGACGACCACGACCACCCCGCCGGTCACCCCCGACGACGTCCGGGACGCCGCAGCCCGGCTCAAGGGCGTCGCCCACCGCACGCCCGTCCTGCGCTCCCGCACCCTCGACGCCCTCGTCGGCGCGGAGGTGCACCTCAAGTGCGAGAACTTCCAGCGGGTGGGCGCCTTCAAGTTCCGCGGCGCCTACAACGCCGCCTCGCGGCTCACCCCCGAGCGGCTGAGCCGCGGCATCGCCGCCTACTCCTCCGGCAACCACGCCCAGGCCGTCGCCCTCGCCGCCCGCGAACTCGGCACCACCGCCGTCATCGTCATGCCCGAGGACGCCCCGCCCTCCAAGCGCGCCGCCACCGAGGGCTACGGCGCCGAGGTCGTCACCTACGACCGGTACACCGGCGACCGTGTCGTCATCGCCGAGGCCCTCGCCGCCGAGCGGGGGCTGACGCTCATCCCGCCCTACGAGCACCCGCACGTCATGGCCGGGCAGGGCACCGCGGCACTGGAACTGCTCGAAGAGGCCGGAGAGTTGGGAGCGCTGCTGGCTCCCGTCGGAGGTGGCGGGCTGATGGCCGGCAGCGCCACGGTGGCCAAGGCGATGTACCCGCGCATCCGCATGATCGGCATCGAACCGGAGGCGGGGGACGACACCAGGCGCTCCCTGGCGGCCGGGCGGCGCGTCACCGTCCCGGTGCCGCGCACCATCGCCGACGGCCAGGCGCTGCACACGCCCGGGGAACTCACCTTCTCCGTCAACCGGCGGCTCGTGGACGCGATCGAACTGGTCGGTGACGACGAGATCCGGGAGGCGATGCGGTTCGCCTTCGAGCACCTGAAGATCGTCGTCGAACCGAGCGGCGCCACCCCGCTGGCCGCCCTGCTCACCGGGCGCGCAGGCCCCCTCCCGCCCCGTGTGGGGGTGATCGTCTCCGGCGGGAACGTGGACGCGCGCCGCTTCGCCGACCTGTGCGCGACGGGGGCCGCCTGAGCTGGCGCCGCCCGTCCTGCGGACGGACGATGGAGGCACAGCCTCATCGAGGAGGAGCGTCATGCTGGAGATGAAGACGCTCGACAAGCCGGACGAGCGGCGCGACTACCCCCGAGGCCACCTGGAAGCCGTCCACATGAGTGGACTCGACTTCGCCGTGGCCACGTTCGAACCGGGCTGGCGCTGGTCGGAGTCCGTGGCCCCGCTCGCCGGGACCGACAGCTGCCGGATCCACCACAACGGCTATGTGGTGTCCGGCCGTATGCACATCCGCATGGACGACGGTGCCGAGGGCGAGGTCGGCCCCGGCGACGTGTTCGTCTGCTCGCCCGGCCACGACGCCTGGGTCGTCGGCGACGAGCAGTGCGTGGTGTACGACTTCGCGGGCGGCATGGCGAAGGCGTACGCCAAGACGGACTAGCACCCACCATCCCCTCACCCCGGCCCGCCGGAGGGAGGGAGCCCTGCGCTCCCGCCCCCCGGCGGGTCGGCGCTTGCCCCTCGGAAACCGATCGGTTTACGCTTTCGCAGTGGAAACCGATCGGTTTCCCTTCGTGTGCCATATGAGGGAGATACCCATGACCGCCATCGAAGGTTCCGTCGCCCTGGTCACCGGCGGCAGCCGCGGCATCGGCCGCGCCCTGGTCGCCGCCCTGTACGAACGCGGCGCGCGGAAGGTGTACGCCACCGCCCGCGACCCGCGCACCGTCACCCACCCCGACGCCGTGCCGCTCGCCCTGGAGGTCACCGACCCCGCGTCCGTCGCCGCCGCGGCCGAGCAGGCCCAGGACGTCACCCTGCTGATCAACAACGCGGGCGCCGCGGTGAGCGCGAGCTTCCTCGACTCGCCCGTCGAGGACGTCCGGCGCGAGTTCGAGACCAATTTCTACGGTCCGCTCCTGGTCACCCGGGCCTTCGTCCCGGTCATCGAGCGCAACGGCGGCGGCCACCTCCTCAACGTCCACTCCGTGCTGTCCTGGATCGGGCTCGCCGGCTCCTACAGCGCCTCCAAGGCCGCGCTGTGGTCGCAGACCAACTCGCTGCGCCTCGACCTCAAGCCGCGCGGCATCGACGTGACGGGCCTGCACGTCGGCTACGTCGACACCGACATGGCCGCCGGGGTGGACGCGCCCAAGTCCACGGCCGAGAGCGTGGCCGCCCAGGCCCTCGACGGCATCGCGTCCGGCGCCCACGAGGTCCTGGCCGACGACCTCACGCGGCAGGTCAAGGCCGGGCTGTCGGCCGACCCCGCCGTGCTCTACCCACAGCTCGCCGCCTGATCACACCGGCAGCAGCCGCGCCACCAGCGCGCTCAACTGCCGGACGTTGCGGCACTCGTGCATCTCCACCAGCGCGGCGTACGCCGGAGCGACCGAGTCTCCGGTGCCCCAGCGGTCGCGCTGCTCGGGATTGAGCCAGTACACGCGGCGGGCGCGTTCGCCGATCCGGGCGAGGGCCGGCAGGTTCGGATCGCTGCGGTTCGTGCGCGCGTCCCCCAGGACGAACACGGTCGTGCGCGAACCGACCGCGTCGGCGCAGCGCTCCGCGAACTCGCCCAGTGCCATGCCGTAGTCGCTGCTGCCGTGGTGGCCGGTGACCGCAGCCTCCGTCTGGATGCGGACGCCGAGTCCCTCCGGGTCGGCGGCGCCGTGCCGGAGCAGGCCCGTCACCTCGTCGATCCGGTTGACGAAGGCGAACACCCGTACCTTGCTGAACTGGTCGTGCAGTGCCTGCACCAGCAGCATGGTGAAGTCGGAGAAGCCCGACACCGAGCCGGACACATCGCACAGCAGCACCAGTTCGGGCCGGGCGGGGCGGCGCCGGCGCAGCACCGGACGCATCGGCACCCCGCCCGTGGAGAGCGAGCCGCGCAGCGTCCGCCGCAGGTCGATCGCGCCGCGGGAGGCGCGGCGGCGCCGGGTCGCGAGCCGGGTCGCGAGCTTGCGGGCGAGCGGCTGGACCGTGCGGCGCAGCTCGGCCAGCCGGTCCTTGCCCGCGAACAGGAAGTCGACCCGGTCGGCGGTCGGGGCGACCGCCCGCCGGGCGATCTCGTCCCGTCCCCGCCGCTCGGCGACGCGGCGCCGGGCCTCCGCGGTCACCAGCGCGCGGAACGTCTCGATCCGCCGCCGGACCTCGTCCTCGAGCAACCGGTCCGCGAAGCCCTGGCTGCCGCCCGCCCCGCGCACCTGGTCCCGTACGCGGGCCATGAGGGTCTGCGGCCGCAGCCGTTCCAGGGCCTGGTACGACGACCAGCCGTCCGACTCGGGCGAGGAGCCGTACCCGCCGAAACCGTCGACGGCCTCGACCGCCAGCCGCCCCAGCAGGGCATGGTCGTCCGCGGCCAGCGCGCCGGCCAGCCGGTCGCGCAGGTCCTCCCGTCCGGCAGGCTCCCCGGCGGGAGCGCCGACCGAGCGCGGGAAGTACAGGTCGAAGACGGCGTCGAACACCCCCCGCTGTCCCGGCCCGTGCAGCAGGGTCGCCGCGAGGCCTTCGCGCAGCAGCTCCCGGTCGGCGAGGCCGAGTTCCTCCACCGCCCGCGCGGCGTCCACCGTCTCCCCGGTGCCGATCCGGACGCCGTGTGCGCGCAGCGCCCCCACCAGGGAGGTCAGCCGCTCCGCGACACCGGCCGCTGCGCTCACAGGGCCTCCGGGTCGAGCTTGGCGGACGCCTTGAGCACGTCGTCCTGGTGTTTGAGGAGCACGCCGAGCGTGGCCCGCACGACGGACCCGTCCAGGGTGCCGGCGCCGAGTTCCAGCAGGGTGCGCGCCCAGTCGACGGTCTCGGCGACCGACGGGGCCTTGCGCAGGTCCATCGCCCGCAGCGCCCCCACGACCCGGACGACGGAGCGGGCCAGCGCCTCGTCCAGCCCGGGCACCCGCAGCCGTACGATCCGGCGCTCCAGCTCCTCGTCCGGGAAGCCGATGTGCAGGAACAGGCAGCGGCGGCGCAGCGCCTCGGACAGCTCCCGGGTGGCGTTGGAGGTGAGGACGACGAAGGGGCGGCGCGTCGCGGTGATGGTGCCCAGCTCCGGGACGGTCACCTGGAAGTCGCTGAGCACCTCCAGGAGCAGGCCCTCCACCTCGACGTCCGCCTTGTCGGTCTCGTCGATCAGCAGCACCTTCGGGTCGTCGCCCCGGATGGCCGTCAGCAGCGGCCGCGTGAGCAGGAACTCCTCGCTGAAGATGTCCGTACGGGTCTCGTCCCACGTCTCGTCGCGGCCCGCGCTGATGCGCAGGAGCTGTTTGGCGTGGTTCCACTCGTACAGCGCGCGGGACTCGTCGACGCCCTCGTAGCACTGCAGGCGGACCAGCCGGGCGCCGGCGACCCGGGCGACGGCCTTGGCCAGTTCCGTCTTGCCGACGCCGGCCGGGCCCTCCACCAGCAGCGGCTTGCCCAGGCGGTCGGCGAGGAAGACGGTGGTGGCGACGGCGGGGGAGGCGAGGTAGCCGGCCTCGGCCAGGCGGGCGGAGACCTCGTCGACGGATGTGAACAACGAAGACCTCCGGGCGGCAGGAGCGGCGAACGCGACTATCTAAGCGCTTGTTCACCGTCGCTGTCACGAGTCCGCCGGTCGGCAGCAGGTCAAAACCGATCGGTTTCCACCGGGGTGGCGGGCGCGGTACCCTCGCCTCCATGGCCACCAGTGACAAGGCGTCCACCCGCGACCGGCTGCTCGACGCGGCGGCCGACCTCTTCTACCGCGAGGGCGTCTCCATCGGTGTCGAGACGCTGTGCCGCAGCGCCGGGGTCTCCAAGCGCTCCATGTACCAGCTCTTCGCGAGCAAGGACGAGGTCCTCGCCGCCAGCCTCGACCGGCTGCTCCCGCAGTACGAGGCCCGCCTCGCCCCCGGACCGGAGGAGGCTCCGGCCGGCACACCGCGCGAGAGCATCCTGGACGTCTTCCAGCGACTGGAGAAGGCCGCCGCCGACCCCGCCTACCTGGGCTGCCCCTACCTCGCGGCGCTCGTCGAGCTGAAGAACCCCGCCCACCCGGCGAGCGCGGTCGCCCGGAGGGCCAAGGAGCGGCTGCGCACCTTCTTCCGCACCCGGGCCGCCGAAGGCGGAGCCCGGGACCCGGAGCTTCTGGCCCGTCAGTTGATGCTCGTCTTCGACGGGGCCAGCGCCCGGGCGGGAGCGGGGATCGAGACCCTGGACGGGCTCACCGCCGCGACCGTGACCGCGCTGCTGGACGCCTCCGGGACACGCTGAGGGCAGGCGCGCCGCGGCCGCCCTCGGCATCCCCCTGCTCAGGCGACGGCCGCCACCGCCCGCACCGCGTCGGTGCGCAGCACCCGCCGGGCCGTCGCCAGACCGGTCCCCAGGGTCACCGCCGCGGCGACGGCGACCACCGCGAGCCACACGCCGAACACCTGGCCGGGCAGCACACCGTCCGTGCGGACCACGGTGAAGGGCACGATCCCCGCCAGGGCGGCCGGCGTGCCGCAGCACACGCCGGTCACCGTCAGCACCAGCCCCTCGGTTGTCACCACGCCCAGCACCTGCCGGACAGTCGCCCCGGCCAGCCGCTGCTGCCCGAACTCCCGCTCACGGTAGGAGGTCGCCGCGTACAGGGAGTTGACCAGCATGACGCAGACGAAGACCACGATGATGCCGACGACCGTGAAGTTGAGCGTCTCCAGGTTCTTCGCGTCGACCGACTTCACCGCCCCCGAAGCGGCGACGGCGTCGCTCTCCACCGACTGCATCGTCAGCGTCGCCGTCGCGACGGCCGTGAGCAGGATCAGGGACATCAGGATCCCGGCGAGCTGCCCGGTCCGTTCCCGCAGGTTGCGCACCGCCAGCCACCCGCTCGCCCCGGTGAGCGGCAGCCGGTCCAGGACCGCCGTCAGCAGCCTCGGCGCCTTCAGCGCGGCGCCGACCGACAGCAGGATCGCCCCGTAGGCCGGTGGCGCCATCAGCGCGGCGTCCGTCGCCGGGAACGCGAACGTCGCACCGGCCGACGTGGCACCCACGGCCAGGGCCGCGTACGCGAGAACCGACTTCGCCCGCCCCCGCTCCCGGCCGCGGCGGGCCGCCCGCCGTACGGCCAGGAAGGCGGCTCCCGCCGCGGCGAGCAGGGTGATGCCGAACCCGGACAGGAAGGCCACCGGCCCGAAGGAGAACTCCACCGACCGCGCGACCTGGCCGCTGTCCCGGAACACCTCCAGCAGCGCCCGGCCGCCGAGCATCGCCGGCCCCACGGCCGACGCGGCGCCCACCAGGGCCACGGCCACCGCCTCACCCACGACCATCCGCTTGATCTGCCCGGGCGTCGCCCCCGAGCAGCGCAGCAGTTCCCTCTCGGCGGCGCGCTGACGCACGTTCACCGTCAGCGTCGAGGCGATCGCGAAGAACACCAGGAGGGTGCCGTAGCCGCCCACCACACCCGCCGCCGTGGACAAGGTCTCGGCACTGACCGGGTCCACCCCGGGCTGCGCGGCGGTGTCGTGCAGCGCGTTGAACGTCATGATGATCGCGGCGCCCAGGAACGCGGACAGCAGCGTGGCGAGGAACCGCCCGGGCCGCTGCCGCACCGACCGCATCGCCAGTACGAACATCGCTCACACCCCCGCCGTCGCGTCGTCGCCCAGGTGGGCCAGCCGCTCGGCGACCGCGTCCGCCGTCGGTGCCTGGAGCCGGCCCGCCAGCCGGCCGTCCGCGAGGAACAGCACGGTGTCGGCCCAGGAGGCGGCGACCGGGTCGTGCGTCACCATCACCACCGTCCGGCCGTGCACCCGCACGGCCTGCTGCAGCAGCCGCAGCACGTCCCGGGCACTGCGGGAGTCGAGCGCGCCCGTCGGCTCGTCCGCGAAGATCAGCCGCGGTTCGGTGACCAGGGCCCGGGCGATCGCCACCCGCTGGCGCTGGCCTCCGGAGAGCTGGTCCGGCCGGTGCCCGAGCCGGTCGCCGAGACCGACGGCCGCCAGCACCTCCCGCACGCGCCGCCGGTCCACGCGCCGCCCGGCGAGCTTCAGCGGCAGCACCGTGTTCTGCGCGACCGTCAGCGTCTCCAGCAGGTTGTACTGCTGGAACACGAACCCGATCCGGCCGCGGCGGAACGTCGTCAGCTCCGCCTCGCCGCCGCCCGTCAGTTCGGTGCCGTCGACCCGCACGATCCCGCTGTCGGGCCGGTCCAGACCCGCCGCGCACTGCAGCAGGGTCGACTTGCCCGAACCCGAGGGCCCCATCACCGCCGTGAACGTGCCGCGCCCCAGCCCGAGCGTCACCCCGTCCAGCGCGGTCACGGCACCGTCGCCGCTGCCGTACGTCCTGGTGACCTTGACCAGCCGCAGTGCCTCGGCGGCGGGCTCCCGGTCCTGCTCCTGTCGTGCCCCGGTGCGGAACATCTCCTCGTCCCCCTTCGTCCGACACGCCCTGTGTCCCGCCTCGACGCTACGGAGAACGGGACGTGGCCACACTGGCCGCAGAACCCGTATCGGGGGGTGTACTCAGCGACACCCCCGGGGTACCTGATCACTCCCGTACCGAAAGGGTTGGAACGGCATGCAGATCGATCTGAAGGGCCGCAGCGCCCTGGTCACCGGCTCCACGCAGGGCATCGGCGCCGCCATCGCCACGGGCCTGGCCCGGGCGGGCGCCCGGGTGGGCGTCAACGGCCGCTCACCCGAGCGGGTGCAGCAGGCGGTGGAACGGATGCGCGGCGAGGCACCCGGCGCCGAACTGGTCCCGGTGGCCGCCGACGTGACCGGCGACGAGGGCGCCCGGCAGGCGGTGGACGCGCTCGGGCAGGTGGACATCCTCGTCAACAACCTCGGCGTTTTCGAGTCCGCCGATCCCCTGGAGATCAGCGACGACGAGTGGCGCCGCTACTTCGACGTGAACGTCCTGTCCGCCGTGCGCCTGACCCGGCTCGTCCTGCCCGGCATGACCGAGCGCGGCTGGGGACGGATCCAGAACGTCGCCAGCGACTCCGCGGTCGTCATCCCCGCCGAGATGATCCACTACGGCATGTCCAAGACGGCCCTGCTCGCGGTCGGCCGCGGCTTCGCCAAGCAGGCCGCCGGCACCGGCGTGACGGTGAACTCCGTCATCGCCGGCCCCACTAACACCGGCGGCGTCGAGGACTTCGTCTACCAGCTCGTCGACCGCGACCTGCCGTGGGACGAGGCCCAACGCGCCTTCATGAAGCAGCACCGGCCCCAGTCCCTGCTGCAGCGGCTGATCGAACCGGAGGAGATCGCCAACATGGTCGTCTACCTCGCCTCCGACCAGGCCTCCGCGACCACCGGCGGCGCCCTGCGGGTCGACGGCGGCTACGTCGACTCGATCCTGCCCTGACGCCCGGCCGTGTCCCGCTCAGCCCTCGCTCACCAGCACCACCTCCAGCGTGCGCGGGCCGTGCACCCCCTCGACCCGATCCAGCTCGATGTCACTGGTCGCCGACGGCCCGGAGATCCACGTCAGCGGACGCGCCGGGTCGAGGCGTCCGAGCGCCTGCGGCACGGAGGAGACGACCTGGCCGGGGACGCGCACCACACAGATGTGGTGGTCCGGGACGAGGGTGATCCGCCGGCGGCCCTGGTCGGGCGAGCCGTCCAGCACGATGGTGCCGGTCTCCGCCACGGCGACGGCGCAGCCGGTGACCACGCTGTCCACCCGGTCGAGTTCCTGCGGGGTGCTCTCCGCCCGGTCCGCCACCCGCGGCACGCCGGTCGCCGCCAGCCACGCCGGCGGAACCCCGGGCGGCACCAGCACCGACTCCGATCCGCGCTCCCGGAGCAGCGCGGCGACCAGCCCGGCCAGCCCGTCGCCGTCCGTGCGGTGCACCACCGCCCGGTAGTCCGCCAGGTTCTCGGCCAGCAGTTCCACCGTCTCCGCGACACCCCGCCGGCCGTGCTCGCGCAGGTAGTCCCGCGTGATCGGCGGCTCGTCGTCCGGCACGTCCGCCAGGGCGCGCCGCACCCGGCCCAAAATCCGCTCCCTGCTGCTCACTTCGCGCCGCCCTTCCCGCCGTTGGTCCGCCGCCACCAGTCCCGGAACGGCTCGGCGGGCATCCGCGGCAGGTCCCGCGTCCCGCTCCAGGCCCGGCCCGGTCCCGGCAGGGTGCGCGGGTGGAAGCGCCGCGTGCGGGAGGCGGCCCGCTGGCCGGTGCGCAGCGCATCCGGGTGCGTGAACGCCCAGCGGGCCGCGCGCATCGCCGCGCGTTCCGCCGCGTGCCCCTTGGCCGGCCGCAGGACCACCTTGTTGCCCCCGCGGACCGCCTCGCCGCCCTGCACGACACGCTCCCTCAGGTGGACCAGCACCTCCGGGATGTCGATGGCGACCGGGCACACCTCGTAGCACGCCCCGCACAGGGAGGACGCGTACGGCAGGGAGGCGTCGATCTCGCTTCCCGTGCCGCGCAGTTGGGGGCTGAGGATGGCCCCGATCGGTCCCGGGTAGACCGAGCCGTAGGCGTGCCCGCCGGCCCGTTCGTACACCGGGCAGACGTTGAGGCAGGCCGAGCAGCGGATGCAGCGCAGGGCCTGCCGGCCGACCTCGTCGGCGAGGGTGTCGGTGCGGCCGTTGTCCAGCAGCACCAGGTGGAACGCCCGGGGGCCGTCCCCGTCGGCCGTGCCCGTCCAGGTGGAGGTGTACGGGTTCATGCGCTCGGCCGTCGAGGAGCGCGGGAGGGTCTGCAGGAACACCTCCAGGTCCTGCCACGTCGGCACGGTCTTCTCGATGCCGACGACCGAGATCAGCGTCTCGGGCAGGGTCAGGCACATCCGCCCGTTGCCCTCGGACTCCACGACCACCAGGGTGCCCGTCTCGGCGACCATGAAGTTGGCTCCCGAGATGCCGACCTTGGCGCGCAGGAACTTCTCCCTCAGGTGCAGCCGGGCCGCCTCGGCGAGTTCGGCGGGCGCGTCGGTCAGACCGCCGGGTGCCGGGCGGCCCCAGGAGGCCATCCGGTCACGGAAGATGTCGCGGATCTCGCCCCGGTTGCGGTGGATGGCCGGTACGAGGATGTGCGAGGGGCGGTCCTCGCCCAACTGCACGATCAGTTCGGCGAGATCCGTCTCGTAGGCGCGGATGCCGGCGGCCTCGAGCGCCTCGTTGAGCCCGATCTCCTGGGTGGCCATCGACTTGACCTTCACGACCTCCGACTCGCCGGTCGCCCGCACCAGCCGCGTGACGATCTCGTTGGCCTCGTCGGCGTCGGCGGCCCAGTGCACGACACCGCCGGCCGCCGTGACCGCCTCCTCCAACTGCACCAGGTAGCGGTCCAGATGGCGCAGGGTGTGGTCCTTGATCTGCTTGCCCGCCTCACGCAGTGCGGCCCAGTCGGACACCTCCGCCACGGCCTTGGCCCGCTTGGCTCGGATGGTGTGCGTGGCGTGCCGCAGATTGCCGCGCAGCCGGTCGTCGGCCACCGCCTCCCGCGCCGCCTGCGGAAACGCCGGCATCCCGAGATACGTCCCGCTCACCGTGCCGGTTCCTCCTCCGTGCTCGCCAGGATCTCCGCGAGGTGCACCGGCCGCATGCCGGTCCGCAGCCGGGTCATCGTCCCGCCGAGGTGCATCAGGCAGGAGTTGTCGGCCGCGCACAGCACCTCGGCGCCGGTCGACTCGGCGTGGCGCACCTTGTCCGCGCCCATCGCCGCCGAGACGTCCGCGTTCTTCAGCGCGAAGGTGCCGCCGAAGCCGCAGCACTCCTCGGCGCCCGGCAGTTCGGCCAGCTCCAGCCCCCTCACCGCCCGCAGCAGCCGCTCCGGGCGCTCGCCGAGCCCGAGCGCGCGCAGCCCGTGACAGGTCGGGTGGTAGGTGACCTTGTGCGGGTAATACGCGCCGACGTCGGTCACGCCCAGCACGTCCACCAGGAACTCGGTGAGTTCGTACGTCTTCGGCACCACGGGCGCCAGCCCGGCCGCGAGGGCGCCGCCCCGCCCCTCGGCCCGGGCCCGCTCGCCCATCCGCGGGTACAGCTCCCGCACCATCGCCCCGCACGACCCGGACGGTGTCACGATCGCCTCGTAGCCGCCGAAGACCTCGGCGAAACGCCGGGCTAGGGGCTCGGCCTCGTGCCGGTAGCCGGTGTTGTAGTGCGCCTGCCCGCAGCAGGTCTGCCCCTCGGGGAAGTCGACCTCGACGCCCAGCCGGGTCAGCAGCTTCACCACGGCACGTCCGGTGTCCGGATAGAGCGTGTCGTTCACGCAGGTCAGGAACAGGGCGACGCGCATCGTGCTCCTCGGGGCCGATCATCGGACGTGTGCAGCGTAGTGGCGGGTGGCGGGCCCGGGGGAGAGCCCGTCAGGCGGACGTCGCCGGGGCCGCCGCCCCGGCCGGACCTGCTCGCACCGGAGGGCACCGGCCGGACGTCGGTCAGGTCCCGCTGGACGGTGCGCCCGTCGTCCCCCACGGACCCGGCGACGCCCGCGGCGCCGGTATCGCCGCGCTCTCCCGCGGACGCGACCTTCAGCGCCGGCTCGCCCCGGCCGTGCGTCCTCTCGCCGACGCGGGGCACCGCTCCCTCGCTCACGTCAGCGGCCCGCCGGGCCTGAGCCACGTCCGGCGGGCGGCGCACCGGCGCCTTCCGCGCTCGCCGGGGCCCGGCTGCCGGGCCTCGCCGACCGCCCGGCGGCCCACACGGCCGTTCAGGAGGATTTCATGATCGAAGGGCCTCCCGCCGGACGTGGCCTGTGATGAACTGGGACGCGGTCCGAAAATCCGTCCGTCCCGGGAGCCCTGTTGACGCTCAGCTACCGCCAGCCCGGAGTGGTCCTCACCGACCGCCGCTTCACCGTCCCCCTCGACCACGGCCGCCCCGAGGGCGAGACGATCGAGCTGTACGCCCGCGAGGCCGTCGCGAGCGACAGGGCGGGGCAGGACCTGCCGTGGCTGCTCTACCTCCAGGGCGGACCCGGCTTCGGCGCGGACCGCTCCGTCGGCCGGCCCGGCTGGCTCGGCCGGGCCCTGAAGGAGTACCGCGTCCTGCTCCTCGACCAGCGCGGCACCGGTCACTCCACGCCCGCGACCCGCCAGACGCTCCCGCTGCGCGGCGGTCCAGCCGAACAGGCCGACTACCTCACGCACTTCCGGGCCGACTCCATCGTCCGTGACTGCGAGGCCATCCGCACCGGGGTCACGGGCGGCAGGCCCTGGACCGTGCTCGGGCAGAGCTTCGGCGGGTTCTGCGTCACCAGCTATCTCTCCCTGGCTCCCGAAGGACTGGCCACCGCCCTCGTCACCGGCGGGCTGCCCTCCCTCGACGCCCACGCCGACGACGTCTACCGGGCCGCCTACCCGCGCGTCGAACGCAAGGTCATGGCCCACTACGCCCGTTACCCGCAGGACGTCGAACGGGCCCGCCGGATCGCCGACCACCTGCTGACGCACGACGTGCTCCTGCCGAACGGCCACCGGTTCACCGTGGAGGCCTTCCAGGCGCTCGGCATCGTCCTCGGCACCGGCGACGGCACCCACCGGCTGCACCACCTGCTGGAGGACGCCTTCGTCCGTACCCCGCAGGGACCCGCCCTGTCCGACGCTTTCCTGGAGCAGGTCCAGACCCAGCTGTCCTTCGCCCGCCACCCGCTCTACGCCCTGATCCACGAGTCGATCTACGGTCAGGACAGCCGCCCCACCGACTGGTCGGCCGAGCGGGTCCGCGCCGAGTTCCCGCAGTTCGACGCCGCCAAGGCGCTCGCGGGCGACGAACCGCTGCTGTTCACCGGAGAATCGATTCATCCCTGGATGTTCGAGTCCGACCCGGCCCTGCGCCCGCTGCGCGAGACCGCGGACCTGCTCGCCGCCCGCACCGACTGGACGCCCCTGTACGACCCGGCCCGCCTCGCCGCCAACGACGTCCCCGTCGCCGCCGCCGTCTACCACGACGACATGTACGTCGACACGGCACACGCGCTGCGCACCGCCCGGACGATCCGGGGCCTGCGCACCTGGGTCACGGACGAGTTCGAGCACGACGGCGTCCGCGCCGGCGGCCCGCGCGTCCTCGACCGGCTGCTGGCCCTGGCCCGGGACGAGGCGTGACGCCGCGCCGGACGGTGAACGGCGGCGGTGCGCGGACTAGTCTGCGGACATGACGACCGATCAACTGAAGCCCATGCCGGACGACTGGCGGCGCGCGCTCGCGGTCGTGGCCCATCCGGACGACCTCGAGTACGGCTGCTCGGCGGCCATCGCCGCCTGGACCGACGACGGCCGCGAGGTCGCCTACGTCCTCGCGACCCGGGGCGAGGCCGGCATCGACACGATCGAGCCCGAGCGGTGCGGTCCGCTGCGCGAGCGGGAGCAGCGGGCGAGCGCGGCGGTGGTCGGCGTCTCGGAGGTGGAGTTCCTCGACCACCGCGACGGTGTGATCGAGTACGGCGCCGCTCTGCGCCGCGACATCGCCGCCGCGATCCGCCGGTACCGCCCCGACCTGGTCATCACTCTCAACCACCGGGACACCTGGGGCGGTGTCGCCTGGAACACCCCGGACCACGTGGCCGTCGGCCGGGCCACGCTCGACGCGGCCGGGGACGCCGGCAACCGGTGGATCTTCCCGGAACTGGCCGAGCAGGGCCTCGCCCCCTGGGACGGGGTGCGCTGGGTCGCGGTCGCGGGCTCCGCCACCCCCACCCACGCCGTCGACGCGTCGCCGGGCATGGAGCGGGCGGTGGCCTCCCTGCTGGAGCACCGCAGTTACCTCGAGGTGCTGACGGACGAGGACCCGGAGACGTACGTGCGCGGCTTCCTGACGCAGCACGCGCAGACCATGGGGGAGCGGTTCGGGGGCCGCCCGGCCGTGGCGTTCGAAGTGTTCGCCAGATGACCTGACGAGGGTCCGCATCATGACGGGGGAGACCGTGACGGGGGAGACCGTGACGGGCGGCGAGGAGCTCGCCGCCCGCTTCGAGGAGCACCGGGGACGGCTCAGGGCGGTGGCCCACCGCATGCTCGGCTCACCGGCCGAGGCCGAGGACGCCGTCCAGGAGGCGTGGCTGAGGCTCAGCCGGGCCGGTGACGACGACATCGCCCGTCTGGGCGGCTGGCTCACCACGGTCACCGGCCGCATCTGCCTGGACCTGCTGCGCTCGCGCGCGGCTCGCCGTGAGGACCCGATGGGCGACTCGGGGGACCTGACGGCCGTCTTCGTCCCCGACCCGGTGCTGGGACCGCTGCCGGGTCCCGACCCGGCGGAGGAGGTCCTGCGGGACGACGCGGTGGGCCTGGCCCTGCTCGTCGTCCTGGAGAACCTGACGCCGGACGAGCGGCTCGCGTTCGTGCTGCACGACATGTTCGCCGTGCCCTTCGACGACATCGCCCCGATCGTGGAACGCGCCCCGGCCGCGACCCGGCAGCTCGCGAGCCGGGCCCGCCGCCGGGTGCGGGGGGCCGTGCCGGCGTCGGAACCGGACCTCGGGCGGCAGAAGGAGGTGCTCGAAGCCTTCCTGGCGGCCTCACGCGCCGGGGACTTCGAGGCGCTGCTGGCGCTGCTGCACCCCGACGCGGTGCTGCGCGCCGACTCCGGCGCGCTGGTGCGCGGCGCGGCCGCCTCCAAGCTGGTGCGGGGGGCGAGGACGGTCGCGGAGCAGGCGCTCCTGTTCGCCCGCCTCGCACGGTCCGCGGAGCTGATGCTGGTCAACGGCGCGGTCGGGGTGGTCGACGCGCCCGGGGGCCGGCTGCGCTCGGTCATGGGCGTGACCATCGACGGCGGACGCATCACCGGCTTGTACGTCCTGGCCGACCCCGAGCGGCTGGAGCGCGTGCGGCTGCCGGAGGGCCGGCATCCGGGAGACGAGCGGTGACCGGTCGTTTCGTATGCTGAACGGCATGCGAGATCCCCACGCCGCGCGAGCGGAACTGCGCGGCGACTGCGAGCGGTGCTTCGGGCTGTGCTGCGTCGCCCTGCCCTTCGCCGCCTCGGCCGACTTCGCCGTAGATAAGGCCGCGGGCACGCCCTGCCGCAACCTCGGTGAGGACCACCGCTGCGGCATCCACGCCCGGCTGAGGCAGACGGGGTTCACCGGCTGCACGGTCTACGACTGCTTCGGCGCCGGGCAGCAGGTCTCGCAGGTCACGTTCGGCGGGCGGGGGTGGCGGGCCGGGCCGCCGGAGCACGCCCGCCGCATGTTCGAGGTGTTCCCGGTCGTCCGGCAACTGCACGAACTGCTCTGGTACCTCACCGAGGCGCTCACCCTGCCCGCGGCCCGGCCGGTGCACCCCGAGGTGCGCAAGGCGCTGGGCAGGACCCGGGAACTGGCCGGCGGGAGTCCTGAGCAGCTCGCCGCGCTCGACGTGGCGGCGCACCGCCAGGAGGTCAACGTCCTGCTGCTGAGGACGAGCGAGCTGGCCCGGGCCAAGGTCAGGGGCCGCCGGAAGGACCGCTGGGGCGCGGACCTGATGGGGGCCCGCCTCAAGGGCGCCGATCTGCGCGGGGCCAGTCTGCGCGGCGCGTACCTCATCGCCGCCGACCTCACCGGGGCCGACCTCAGGGACGCCGACCTGATCGGGGCGGACCTGCGGGACGCCGACCTGACCGACGCCGATCTGACCGGGGCGTTCTTCCTCACCCAGCCGCAGCTGAACGCGGCCCGGGGGAGCGCCGGGACCCGGCTGCCCGGCTCAGTCGCCCGCCCCGGGCACTGGGAGGCGCGGCGCTGAGGCCCGCTCAGGCGCCGCGGTGCGGCGTTGCGGGTGCAGGCGCAGGCCCTCCGGCATCAGCGTCAGCCGTTCCGTCACCCGCAGCCGGTAGTCCGGCTCGGGCCGCAGCTCGTAGCGGCGCAGCAGCAGGCCCAGCACCAACGTGGCCTCGTGCAGGGCGAACTGGCGGCCGATGCAGGCCCGGGCACCCGTCCCGAACGGCTTGAAGGTGTGCGGCGCCCGGGACCGTACCGCCGCCGCCTCGAAGCGGTCCGGGTCGAAGCGGTCCGCGTCCGCGCCCCACACGTCGGGATCCCGGTGCAGCATGGGCGTCAGCACCAGCGCCCACGCCCCGCGCCGCATCGGGTGCTCCCCGGCCAGGACCGTGTCCTCGCGGGCCTCCCGCGCGAAGGCGGGCGCGGTGGGCCACAGCCGCAGCGACTCGTCCAGCACCCGGCGCAGGTAGCGCAGGCGCGCCACCTGGTCGTAGGCGGGCTGCGCCGCGTCGCCCCACACGCGGTCCACCTCGGCGCGGGCCCGGGCGGCGGCCCCGGGGTGACGGGAGAGGTAGTGCAGGGCGAAGGAGAGCGCGCCGGAGGTCGTCTCGTGTCCGGCGACCAGGAAGGTGATGACCTGACGGCGGACGTTCTGCGGGGCGAGCCGTTCACCGGACTGCGGATGCGCCGTCTCCAGCATGCGGTCGAGGAGGTCCCCGTCCCCCGGTCCGCCGGCCCGCCGGGCCCGGATCAGCTCGTCCACCGTGTGGTCGAGGTGGGCGATGTCGGCCGCGTTGCGGCGGCTCGCGCCGCGCAGCAGCAGGGGGGCCAGCGGGAAGGGCACGGTGTTGAGCCGCTGCGCGTAGGTCAGGGTGCCGACCATGGCGGTGACGAAGGGGTGCGGCCGTGAGCGCTCGAACGAGCCGAAGTCGTGGCCGAAGCCGGTGCGCGCGATCGTCTCCAGCGTCAGTTTGGTCATGTCGCCCGGCACGTCCACGGCGCGGCCGGCCGCGGCCGCCCGGTCCCAGTGGTCCGTCAGCCGCCCGGCGACGGCCAGCATCATCGGGTGGTAGCCCGCCATCGCCTCGCGGGAGAACCCCGGGGCGAGCACGTCGTGCGCCAGCTGCCAGTTCGGCTCGTGGTTGTACGCGGTGAACAGCCCGTCCCCGGCGACCGGCCGCAGGTTGGCGACCCCGAGCCCCACGTGCTTGGCGAACCGTGACTCGTCCGCGAGGTCGGCCGCGTGCCGGCCACCCCAGACGAAGACGAACTCCTTGCCGAACGCCCGGCGCCGGAAGACCGGCCCCAGCCGGTGAGCGTAGCGCATCGAGTCCTGGACGGGGGTGCTGCGGTTCACGCCGAGCACGTCACCGAGCAGGGGGACGCGGTGCGGTGGGTGGGGTATGCGGTCCAGTTCCGGCCAGTCCAGCTCGGCACTGCGGAAACCCTTGGACCGCCGAGCCCCTTCCGGCGCCTGAGGCATGACGCGATCTCCCTTGCTCCTGCGGCCTGTTCGCCCGTGTTGTACGCGAGTTCAACAGCGCGCCTCAGTCTGCTGCCGTTGTTGAACCGGCGTCAAGTAAAGTGCGGGCATGGCCGCGAACCAGGGCGGGCGCACGCGCCGCCGGCTCAGCACGCAGGAGCGCCGGGAGCAGCTTCTGACGGTGGGGGCGCGGCTGTTCTCGGACAGCCCGTACGACGACGTGTGGATCGAGCAGGTGGCCGAGATCGCCGGGGTCTCGCGCGGGCTGCTGTACCACTACTTCCCGACCAAGCGGGACTTCTTCGCGGCGGTCGTCGAGCGGGAGAGCGAGCGCATGCTGCGGATGACCGCGGCGGTCCCGGGCCGGCCGGTGCGCGAGCAACTCACGGACGGGCTCGACACGTTCCTGGAGTACGTGCGGGAGCACGCCCACGGGTACCGCGCCTTCCACCGTGCCGACGCGGCGGGCGACCAGGCGGTGCGGCGGGTCTACCGGCGGGCGCTGGCCGCGCAGGAGCGGCAGATCCTCGCCGCGCTCGCCGCCGACCCGGAGTTCGGACCCGAGTTCGGCGTGCGGCCCGAGGTCCGTCTGGCCGTGCGCGGCTGGCTGGCCTTCACCACGGCGGTCTGCCTGGAGTGGCTGCGCGACACGGGTGTGAGTCGCGAGCAGGTGCGCGAGGTGTGCGCCCGCGCTCTGCTGGGTGTGCTCACCCCCTGACGACCCTGCCAGGACGGGTGGCCTTGTTGGCTCACGCCCTGATCTCCGATAGGTTAGGTGAGCCTTACCTAAGGAGGTCTGGAATGGGTGACGACAGCCACAGCTGGACGGCCGCTCCCTCCGCGGCGGAACGGGCCCGCTCGGTGCTCGCCGCCGCGTGGTCCTGCTCGGTGACCGCCGAGAGCACGCGCGAGGAGCTGGTCGGGGCGCACACGGTGACGGACGACGGCCGGGTGCTCGTGGCGGTGCCGGAGGACAGCGCCCTGCTCACCGCCGCGATCTGCGCGCCCCGCGGCGAGCCGTCCGCGGTGCTGGAGTTCGCCGATGTCGCCCCCGTCCCCGTACGCACCCGGATCCGCGCCCGGCTGTGGCTCGCCGGCTGGTTCGCCGTGGAGGAGGGCCGCCTGGCCTTCACGCCGACGCGGGTGGTGCTGCGCCGGACCTCCGGGGCGGTGGTCGTGGACCTCGGCGACTTCGCCGCCGCCGCGCCCGATCCGCTCACCACGGCCGAGGCCCGGCTGCTGACCCACCTCGCCGACTGCCACGCCGACGCGGTCGAACGCCTCACCCGGCTCGTCGAGCCCGACAGCCTGCACGGGGCGGTCCGCGTCCAGCCGCTCGCCGTCGACCGGCACGGGCTGACCCTGCGCATCGAAAGGGCCCGCACCCACGGCGACGTCCGGCTCGCCTTCCACGCGCCCGCCGACGACGTCGCGCAGCTCACCGAGCGGATGCACGTCCTGCTGGGGCAGGCCGCCGCCGCGTCCTGCCCGCGTGCCCTACAGCGGCAGCGCGCAGACGGCGACGGCTGAGGGGAACGGCTCGCCCGCCCGGCGCAGCGCACCGTCCTCCTCGGCCACGTGGAAGACGGTCACGGTGGACGACTTCTGATTCGCCGCGAACAGCAGCGTGCCCTCGGGGGAGAGGGCGATCTGCCGCGGGAACTCCCCGCCCACGGGGACGGTGTCCAGCAGCCTCAGCCGGGCGCCGTCCCCCTCGATCGCGTAGCGCGTGAGGCTGTCGTCGCCCCGGTTGGCGAGGTAGGCGTACCGGCCGTTCGCCGTGACCAGGAGCTGCGCCGGGTAGCTGGTGCCCGGGCCGGTGCCGGTGGACTGCGCCTCGCCGACGCGCAGCCGGCCGGAGGCCGGGTCGTACGAGCAGACCGCCACCGTGTTGTCGGCCTCGTCGGCGAGGTAGGCGTGACGGCCGCCGGGGTGGAAGGTCAGATGGCGCGGGCCGGCGCCCGGCCGGGTCCGGGCCCGCGCGACCTCGACGAGCGTGCCCGCCCGCTCGTCGAGACGGTACGTGTACACGGTGTCGGTGCCGAGGTCGACGGCGAGGACATGGCCGCCGTCCGGGCTCGTCACGATCTGGTGGGCGTGCGGGCCGTCCTGGCCGGGGCCGGGCGGCGGGCTGGAGTGCGTCACCAGGTCGGTGCGCTCACCGAGGGCACCCGACGGGTCGATCGGGTGGACGGCCACGCTGCCCGAGCCGTAGTTCGCGCTCAGCAGCCACCGGCCCGAGGGGTGCACCGACAGATGGCAGGGGGCCGCGCCGCCGGTGCTCCGGCTGCCCAGGACCTTGTGGTCGGCCAGCCTAACGGCGGTCACGGCGCCGTCCTCCCGCTCGTTCACCGCGTACAGCGTGCGCCGGTCCGGATGGAGCGCCAAGTAGGACGGGTCGCCCACGCCCGTGACGGTGCCGGTGCCGGTGATCCGCCCGGTCGACGGGTCGTACGCCGCCAGGGCGGTGCCCCGGCCGCCGCCCTCGGCGGAGGTGTACGTGCCGATCAGGAGCGGGCGCGGCCCGGAGGGCCGCCGGACCTCCCGGGACGGGCTCGCGCTCGCGTCCCGGCCACCGGCGTCCGCGGCCGGGGACCGGGCCCCGTCGTCACAGGACGGCAGGACCGCCGCGGCGGCCGCGCCCGCCAGTGCCCCGGCGAACCGGCGCCTGCTCCAGCCACCACTGCCCATGTCACCCCTCGACTCGTCCGTCACCGCCGTCGCGACAGTCACCCTCGCGCGGAACGCACGGCGGGTGCAACAACGCCGAGCGGCGACGCGTCCGCCGGGCCGTGCCCTGCCACGCCCCGGCAGGCGCAGAGCGGGAACGGGCCCGGCCTCCCCGCTCACCGTCGACGACGGCCCGCCTGCTGGGTCCGCGAACGCCGGCGAGGGACGGCGCGGTGGCCCTGGCCCGAGCCGCCGCACACAGGGCGAGCCCCCCGTTGCGCCACGCGCCGGGGCCCGCCGGGCCGTCACCGATCGCCGCCGGGGACGGCCCGCCCGCTGCGTGCGCGGACGCCGAGCGCCGCGAGCACCGGCGAGGGGACGACACGGTCGTCCCCGCCCGGCCGCCGCACACCGGCCGAGTTCCGCCCCGCCGTCACCAGTCGCCGTCGGAGACCGGCCTGCCGGGGGCGTCCTTGAGGGGGTGGGTCTGGCCCGGGGCCGGCTGCTGCCACGGGGCGTGGTCGTCGCCCAGCCAGTCGCCGACCGGCTTGACGGCCTGGAGCGTGTCCGTGGGGGCCAGATCCTGCGCGTCCTCGTCGTAGTAGTCGAACCAGGGCAGGTCCGCCCGGGTGTACGCGGCCCGGTCGACCGGGGACGGGGGCGCGGCCTCGCCGGTGATGCGGCGCCACTCCGGCGGCGTCACCAGGTGCACGAACACCCGGCCCGCCGGCCGCGGCGCCCAGTGCGACAGCGGCCGCTCGTCCTGGTAGACCTCCTGCCGCATGGAACCCCCGACACCCAGCCCCATGGCGGCCGCACGCGGGGGGCCCGCCGGGGCGCCGGCCGCGGGAGCCGCCCCCGGCGCGGGCGGTGCCGCCATGGGCATCGGGACACCGAAGCCGCCGCCCGCGGGCGGGGCCGACATCGGCATCGCGGCACCGAAGCCACTGCTCCCGGGCGGCGCACCCGGCGGCATCGGCGCGCCGTACGCGCCCGGAGGCGGCCACGGCGTCCGCTCCCTCCGGCGCCGCTCGGCCTCACGCCAGCGCGCCCGCTCCGCGTCGTTCAGCGGGAAGGACTGCAGCTGCACCCCGCCCCACACCTCCTCGCCCGTGACCTGCCCCTCGACCGTGGCGCCCAGGCCGAGCGGGACGGCCACGAACTGACGCACCGTGCCCGTGCCGGAGTTGATGCCGTCCAGCCAGGGCTGCCGGGGCAGCACCACGTAGTTCTGCGGGTCGCGGGCCAGCTCGTCGCTCCAGGGTCGCCCCGAGACCGCGCACACCTTGCCGACGCCGACCTGGAGCGCGGCCGGCTCCGGGGTGCCGGCGAAACTCAGCCACATCGCCTCGCGCAGGTACACCGGCAGCATCACACCGCCGCGCGCCCGCATCGCCTCGGGCACCCGGTCGCCGTAGTCCGCGACGCGCCGGACGGGGAACTCGCCCAGCCCCGGCGGCAGCGGATGTGTGCCGGTCTCCGGAAGGCGCAGGGTGCGGATGAACCGCACCTGAGCCCCTCCCGGCAGGTGCAGCGTGTTCCCGTCGATCCGCACGCTCGTGTCGGCCATCGGCCCGCCCCCTCTCCGTGGTGCCGGCGTCGGGCCGGCATCTCGTCAGCGAGAACGCTCGTGGAACCCGGCGCGGTTCCGCCACATCTGCTCCGTGACGCCCAGACGTTCCCGCAGCCGCGTCAGACGGGGCATGCGTGCGCGCTGCTCCGCCGACACCCGGTCCAGCTCCTCGAACAGGCGCCGGGTGCGGTGCTCGGTGTCGAGTTCGTCGAGGATCCGGTTGATCTCCGTGAGCACGGCCCCGAGCAGCTGCCAGTGACGCGCGTCGCGGTCGGCGTCCTCGCGCAGCAGCTTGGCCAGCTTGTCGCGGGTGGCCGCCGCGGTGCGCAGCTCGGCGGCGAGACGTTCCTCCGCCGACTCGGCGCTCGCGCTGAGGTGGGTGGTCACCAGCACCGAGAAGCTGACCACCGCGTCGGCGATCTCGGACAGCAACTGCTGCAGCACCGCTCCCGTCTCGGGTTCGAGCAGCGGCTCCGGCTGCCGCACCTTCGTCAGGTCGGTGAGGGAACGGGCGAGCACCCGCAGGACGACCGTGCAGATCTCCAGGGTGTCCAGGCCGGTGCGCAGCACCACCCGGTGCAGCGTCCCCTCCCGGACCCGCGGATTGAGCCGCAGACTGTCCTCCGCCTGCCGCAGCGCCGCGTCCACCCCGGAGATGTCGTGGTCCAGCCGGCGCGCCTCGTACAGCCGCTCCTCCGCCCGGTACACGGGGGTGCCGCCCGCGGCCTCCTCGCCCATGCGCAGCATCAGCTGCCGCAGCCGGCGCGCCAGGTCGTCGATCGACTCTCCGGCCTCCTCCACCCACACCGGCGGGGCCAGCAGCAGGTTGCAGGCGAGTCCGACACTCGCGCCGATCAGGGTCTCCACCACCCGCGCCCAGGCGGTGTCGCCCACGGTGGTGACGCCGAGGACGAGCATGGCGCTGATCGCCACCTCGGGTACGTACTCCTCCACCCGGACCAGTCGTCCCACGGCCAGCGAGGCCACGAGGAGCAGGGCGAGGCTCCACCACGTCAGGCCCACCAGGAGGCTGAACGCGATGGCGACGAGCACCCCGGTCACCACGGCGTTCACCCGCCGGAAGCCGTTGGTGAGGGTGGCGTACAGCGTCACCTGCACGACCAGCAGGGCCGTCAGGGGAGCGGTGAGCGGCGCCGCCTCGGGACTCAGTCTGAGCGCGATGACGTACGCGATCGTCGCCGCGAAGGCGGACCGCAGCGTCTGGACCACCACGGGGTCCCGGCGCTTCCTCACGATCCGCGTGGCGCGTGCCGTCCAGTCCCGTACTGCCTCTCGCATGCTCGGGCTGCTCCCCTTCCCCTGGTGTTCCCCTGGTGTCCTGAACTCGTCCATGAAGGACGTTAGTGCCGGGGGAAACCGCGGGCGACCGAGGAGGGTCAGCCGTGGACCTTGTCGAGGAAGGCGGCGAGATGACCCATGGTCCGCTCGATCTGCTCCTCGAGGCTGAGGCTCTCCTCGAACCGCGCCCCGGTCTCCGGCACCTTCCTGCCCCGCAAGTAGAGGGAACACGCCAGGTCGGTGCACATGTAGGCCCCGACGGAGTTCCCCTCACGGCCCGCCGCACCCGCCTTGCGCGCCGTCATCAGCGACACCCCGCCGCGCGGATGGGTCGTCAGGCACAGCGAGCACATGCTGCGATGCAGGAACCCGCGCTGCGCGGGCTGGAACCGCATCGCCACCCCGACCAGCCGCGCCCCGCGTTCGGTGACCAGATAACTGCGGTCGGGCGCGCCCGGATCCCGCCAGCCGAGGAAGTCGAGGTCCTCCCAGGGGCGCTCGGCGAGGTCCCGGGGCACGGCGAGCCGCTTCGCCTCGCCCTTCGAGCAGTTGATGAACGAGCTGCGGATGTCCTGCTCGGTGAGTGGTCGCACGGAGGGCTCCTGGGAGTTGCGCAAGGGGAAACCTAGGGGTCCTAGGTTTCGTTTCGACGGCCAGGGTAGGCACCGGCCGTGGGCGGGGGCCAGCGGATTTCCTCCTACCGCGTCCCCGCCGCCTCCGGCGGCCACACCCCCGGCCTGAGCACCCCCAGCGCATAGGCCCGGGCCACCAGCTCCGTGCGGTTGGCCGCGTGCCAGCGGGACGACAGCCGGCGCAGGTGGTACGTCACCCCGTCCACGGTCAGACCGGTCTCCCGGGCCGCACGGGCGGTGGTGGCGCCGCCGGCCAGGAGGGCCAGCACCCGCGCCTCGGTGGGGGAGACCCGGGCCTCCTCCGCGCCCGGGAAGGCGGTGGAGGGCGGACGCCGGCCGTCGGTCCCGGCAGAGGGCTCGCGCCGGCCGTCGGCCCGCAGCATCACCAGCAGGGCCGGGGTGTCCTCCACCGTGTCGCTCACCGGGTCCGCCGTCAGCTCGCCGTGCCGCTCCGCCCCGTCCGGGGCGTGCCAGCGCACCGACACCTGGTAGCGGGAGCGGTGCCGCAG
Source organism: Streptomyces sp. NPDC026246 (assembly GCF_055567995.1). Lineage (NCBI taxonomy): Bacteria > Bacillati > Actinomycetota > Actinomycetes > Kitasatosporales > Streptomycetaceae > Streptomyces > Streptomyces sp. NPDC026246. The sequence continues at coordinate 869,179 of NZ_JBVHPJ010000001.1, forward strand.
CCGCAGTGCCTCGGCGATCCGCTCCACCTGCGTGGCCTCCCGCGGGCGGAACAGCTCCAGCACGTCACGACCGCGCAGCCGCCCCGGCGTCGTCCCGCACTCGGCCGCCATCGCCGGGTTCGCCAGCAGGACCGCCCCGTACACGTCGCACACCGCGACCGGCATCGCGACCCGGTCGAACAGGAGCAGTGCGCGGTTGCGCCACGTCACCGCCTCGAGCCGGGCCGGGTCCACACGTCTCTCCTGCCACGCCGGGCCGCTCCGCGCAAGAGCGGCACATCCGTCGGCCACTACAGAATCATGCAGTCCCGCGCACACGCCCGCCGGGTCCCGTGGATCACGCTGGACGGCAGTACGTCCGTACCGCGAAAGGCAGTTGCCGCGTCATGCGCCCCACCGCACCGCCCCCCACCACCGCCCACTTCCCCGGCGTCCCCGTCGCCGACGTCTCCGCCACCGGCCCCGGCGGCACGCCCGTCCAGCAGGCCATGGACCTGATGCGCAGGCACGGTCCGGTGTTCGTGCGGCGGCTGCACGGGCGGGACACGCTGTTCGTGGGGGACGCGGACCTCGTGGCCGAGCTCGCGGACGAGGAGCGGTTCGCCAAGCACGTCGGTCCCGGCCTGGAGAACGTGCGCGAGTTCACCGCCGACGGCCTGTTCACCGCCTACGACGACGAGCCCAACTGGGCCAAGGCACACGACATCCTCATGCCCGCCTTCGCGCTCGGCTCGATGCGCACCTACCACCCCGTGATGCTGAGGGTGGCCCGCCGGCTCATCGCGTCCTGGGACCGCGACGCCCGCGACGGGCGGCCGGTGAACGTGCCCGACGACATGACCCGCATGACGCTCGACACCATCGGCCTCGCCGGTTTCGGCTACGACTTCGGCTCCTTCGAGCGGGACGAGCCGCATCCCTTCGTCGCGTCGATGGTGCGCTGCCTGGAGTGGAGCATGACCCGCCTGTCCCGGACGCCCGGCAAGGACTACACGGAACAGGACGCGGCCTTCCGGGAGGACGCCGCCCACCTCGCCCGGGTCGTCGACGACGTCATCGCCGCCCGCACCGGCGCCGACCGGAGCGGCACCGACGACCTCCTCGGCCTGATGCTCACCACCGAGCACCCGGCCGACGGCACCACGCTGGACACCGCGAACATCCGCAACCAGGTCATCACCTTCCTGATCGCCGGTCACGAGACCACCTCCGGCGCCATGTCCTTCGCGCTGCACTACCTCGCCCAGCACCCCACCGCGCTCCGCCTGGTGCAGCGCGAGGCCGACGCGCTGTGGGGCGACCGGGCCGACCCCGAGCCGACGTTCGACGAGGTCGGCAGGCTGGCCTACACCCGGCAGGTCCTCAACGAGGCACTGCGGCTGTGGCCCACGGCCGCCGTCTTCGGCCGCGAGGCCCGCGAGGACACCCTGCTCGGCGGCCGCATCCCGCTGCGCGCCGGGCAGGCCGCCCTGGTGCTCACGCCGATGCTGCACCGCACGCCTGTGTGGGGCGACAACCCCGAGCTGTTCGACCCCTCCCGCTTCACCCCCGAGGCGGAGGCGCGGCGGCCGGTGCACGCCTTCAAGCCGTTCGGCACCGGGGAACGCGCCTGCATCGGGCGGCAGTTCGCGCTGCACGAGGCGACCATGCTGCTGGCCATGCTCGTCCACCGCTACCGGCTGCACGACCACGCCGGATACCGGCTCACCGTCAAGGAGACCCTCACCCTCAAGCCCGAGGGCTTCACCCTGACCCTCACCCCGCGCACCTCCGCCGACCGCGTCCACCCACCGCTGCCCGGAGCCGCCCCCGCCCTCCCGTCGGAGACCGGCCGGCCGCGGCACCTGCCCGCGCGGGTCCGCCCCGGCACCTGCGCCCTGTTCCTGCACGGCAGCAACTACGGCACCTGCCGGGACCTCGCCGCCCGGCTGGCCGACGAGGCCGCCGCGCTCGGCTGCGCCACCGAGGTCGCCCCGCTGGACGCCTACGCGGACGGCCTGCCCACCGGCCGGCCCGTCGTCATCACGGCCGCCTCCTACAACGGCAGGCCCACCGACGACGCCGCGGCCTTCGCGGCCCGCCTGGAGGAGGAGCGCGACCTGGCCGGCGTGACGTACGCCGTCCTCGGCGTCGGCGACCGCAACTGGGCCGCCACCTACCAGCACGTCCCCGCCCGGATCGACGAACGGCTGGCGCGCTCCGGCGCCACGCGGCTGCTGGAGCGCGCCGCCGCCGACGCCTCGGGCGACCTCGCCGGAAGCGTCCGCGCCTTCTCCGCGTCCCTGCGCACCGCCCTGCTGGAGCGCCACGGCGACCCGGACGCCACGGCCCCGGACGCCGGTGAGCCCGGCGCCGCCTACGAGGTCCGCACCCTCACGGGCGGTCCCCTGGACGCCCTCGCCGAACGGCACGGACTCCAGCCCCTGCGCGTGACCGAGGCGTACGACCTCACCGCACCGGGCCATCCGCGCCGCAAGCGGTTCGTCCGTCTCGCCCTGCCCGAGGGCGTCACCTACCGCACGGCCGACCATCTCACCGTGCTGCCCGCCAACCACCCGGACCTCGTCACCCGCGCAGCCGCCGCCCTCGGCGCCGACCTCGACACCGTCCTGGACATCCGCCCGGCGCGCCCGCGCCGCGACGGCATCGCCGTGGACCGGCCGGTGACGGTACGCCGGCTGCTCACCCACCACGTCGAACTCCAGGAACGCCCGAGCTCCTCGCAACTGGCCGCGCTGGCCGCCGCCAACCCGTGCCCGCCCGAGCGTGCGGCCCTCGCCGCCCTCACCGGCGACCCCCGCACGCTGGTGGAGATCCTGGAGGACCACCCGGCCCTGCGCGGCGCCCTGGACTGGCCGCGACTGCTGGACCTGCTCACCCCGCTGCGCCCGCGCCACTACTCCATCTCCTCCTCGCCCGCGGCCGATCCCGGCCACGTCGACCTGATGGTCTCGCTGCTCGAGGCACCCGCCCGTTCCGGCCGGGGGGTGTACCGGGGCACCGGCTCCGGCCACCTCGCCGCCGTGGCACCCGGCGACACGGTGTACGCGCGCGTGCAGCCGTGCCGGGAGGCCTTCCGCATCGACGCCGCCGCGGACGCACCGGTCGTCATGGTCGCGGCGGGTACGGGCCTCGCCCCGTTCCGCGGGGTCGTCGCCGACCGGGCGGCGGCCGCGGCGTCCGGCGCCCGACTCGCGCCCGCGCTGTGCTACTTCGGCTGCGACGCCCCCGGCGCCGACTTCCTGCACGCCGGGGAACTGCGCGCCGCGGAGGCCGCCGGGGCCGTCTCGCTGCGCCCCGCCTTCAGCGAGGAGCCCGAGGGCGAAGTGCGGTTCGTGCAGCACCGGATCGCCGCCGAGGCCGAGGAGGTCTGGGCCTTGCTGGACGCCGGGGCGCGGGTGTACGTCTGCGGGGACGGCTCGCGCATGGCGCCCGGGGTGCGGGAGGCGTTCCGTACGCTCTTCCGCAAGCACACCCCGGACGCCGACGAGACGGCCGCCGCGCAGTGGCTCGACGGGCTGATCGCGGACGGGCGGTACGTGGAGGACGTGTACGCGGCCGGCTGACCGGCCGCCCGGGGGCGGTTCCGCGGGCGGCATCGGGCGGCCCGGGGCACCGCGTCGGTTCGCTCACACCGTGAAATAAGGGGTGGAGGAATGTCGCGCCGGGCCCGCGCCGACGGTATGTTGCAGGTCGGACCGGGGATGTGGAGGGAACCGCATGGCGGGGCGGAACGGGCGCACGGTGCGCGATCTCAGGCGGGCCAACCGCACGGCCGTGCTGCAGCGGCTCTACTTCGACGGACCGCTCAGCCGCTTCGAACTCGGCCCGGCGACGGGTCTGAGCTCCGGCTCCGTCAGCAACGTCGTCGCCGACCTCGTCGCCGACGGGCTGGTCGAGGAGGCCGGCAGCGTCGACTCCGACGGCGGCCGCCCCCGCACTCTGCTGCGCGTCGCCCCCGGCAGCGGCCACATGATCGGCGTCGACGTGGGCGAGACCCGGGTCCGCGTCGAGCTGTTCGACCTCACGCTCACCGAACTCGCCCGCGCCGAGCGCCCCCTGACCCCCCAGCGCTACGAGGTCGAGGTCATCGTCGACCACATCCGCCACGGCATCGCCGAGGTGCTCGACGCGGCGGGGCTGGCGCCCGAGCGGCTCCTCGGCGTCGGCATCGGCGTCCCCGGCATCGTCGAGCGCACCCCCGAGCGTGGTGCCGTCGTGCACGGGCAGACCATCGGCTGGGACGCCGTCGGGCTGGAGGCGCTGCTGCGCACCGGCTCCCCGCTGCCGGACACCGTCCCGTACTTCATCGACAACGGCGCCAAGACGCTCGGCCAGGCCGAGATGTGGTTCGGCGCGGGCCGCGGCGCCCGCAACGCCGTCGTGGTCCTGTTCGGCTCCGGCGTCGGCGCGAGCCTCGTCACCCCGGACGTGGAGCAGGGCCGGGCCGTGGAGTGGGGCCACCTGACGGTGCGCGTGCGCGGCCGCCGCTGCCGGTGCGGGTCGCTCGGCTGCCTGGAGGCCTACGCGGGCGCCGAGTCGCTGCTCGCCCGCTGGCGCGAGGAGGGTGGCCCGGCCCCGGCCGGCACCGACGAGGAGACCGCCCTCACGGCGATGCTCGCCGCCGCCTACCCGCCCGCGGGGGAGGAGGCCGACCCGGTCGCCCTCGCCGTGCTGGAGGAGACCGCCGAGTACCTGGGCGCCGGGCTGTCCGACCTGATCAACCTCTTCCAGCCCGAACGCATCCTCATCGGCGGCTGGGCGGGCCTGGCGCTCGGCTCCCGCTTCCTGCCCGCCGTACGCCGCCACGCCGTGTCCTACGCACTGCGCCACCCGGCCGGGAAGGTGACCGTCGACCTCGGCCGGCTCGGGCCCGACGCGGTCACGGTGGGCGCCGCCATCCTGCCGCTCGCCGACTTCTTCGCCCGCGGCGGCCGGCGTCCCGACCCCGAACCGGAGAACCCGCTCCCGGCCTGGCGCACGGCGCTGCAGGAACGGGCACCGCGCTGAGGCGTCCGGCACCGGGAACGCGGGCGCCGCGCCGAGGTTGCGCGGCGCGGCGCGGGGTACTCGCGTGACGCCTGACGACCGAAGGGAGCACCTCGTGACCGACCACCGCCTCGACGCACCCGGCGAGAACGGTGAGCCCGTTCCGCGGGACATGCCGGACCAGCAGGCCGACGCGGGCGAGGACCCGTGGGAGGTCGCACCGCGCTTCTCGGCCGGCGCCGACGCCGACACGGGGGCGGACGCGGAGACGGACGACGACGACCCGGCCGACGAGACCGGCGGACCGGCCGGCGACGTCCCCGACACCGACGAGGCGGGGACCGGCCGGCAGGGGACACCCAGCTCGGGCACGGAGCAGACCGAGAACCCGGTGCCCGACGAGCCCTCCGGCTGAGGCCGGGCAGGGCGCACCCCGAGGGCCGCAGCCGACTGTGGGGGTCGGCTGCGGCCCTCGGCCATGCTCCGGCCGCGCGTGGGCTGCTCCGTCGGCCGCGTGTGGGCTGCTCCCGACCCGGGCCCGGGGCCGGGAGCACCCCACCTGGACTCACCCCACCTTGCGTCCCCGCAGCGGCTCCGTCCGCGCGCCCCCGCCCTGCTGCATCCCGCGCAGGAACTCCTCCAGTACCTCCGTCGCCGTGCGCCGCGGTTCCCAGCCGAGTTCGGTGCGGGCCCGGGACGAGTCCATCAGGGGCAGCCGCAGCACCGCGTCGAACAGGTGGGGGGAGGCGGGCAGCAGATGCAGGCCCCAGGCGGCGGCGATCGCCGAACGGGCCGCCGTGCGCGGCAGCCGCACCGGGCGCGCGCCGAGCATCTCGCCCAGCAGGTGCGCGTCGACCGCCGGGTCGGCCGCCAGGTTGAAAGCGCCCCGGACCTCCTGGCGCACGGCCAGCCGGTAGGCGTGCGCCGCGTCGTCGGTGTGCAGGGCCTGCATCCGCAGCCCCGGGACGTCGGGCAGGAAGGGCAGCAGGTCCGGGCGGGCCAGCGGCCCGGGCAGGAACTTGCCGCCGAAGATCCGGCGCTGCTCGCTCGCCGACTCCCGCTTGAACAGGAACGCGGGCCGCATCCGCACCACGCGCGTACCGGGGTGGTCGCGCTCGAAGATGTCCAGCGCCCGCTCCAGATACGCCTTCTCCCGGCAGTACGCGGCGTCCGGCCAGCCGTGCGTCGGCCAGGACTCGTCCACCGTCCGGTCCTTGGGCCCGGGGGAGTAGGCGCCGACCGACGAGGCGTGCACCAGCGCCGGCACCCCGGCCGCCGCCACCGCCTCGAACACGCGCATGCTGCCGAGCACGTTGGTGCGCCAGGTCGGGGCCGGATCGTGCGTGGGCTGGAACGCCCAGGCCAGATGGACCACGGCGTCCGCGCCCCGGAACCGCTCGACGAGGTCGGACGTCTCCGCGGCCAGGTCGACCGCGTCCCAGTCGGTCTTCGGCGGGGACCAGTCGGGCAACCGCCGGGCCAGCCCCAGCACGGAGCCGACCTCCGGATCCTCGGAGAGGAGACGCACCACGCTCGTGCCCACGTTGCCCGTGGCGCCCGTGACGACCACCTTGATGCCCGTTGTCCTGCTCACCTCTGGCTCCTCTCGCCCGGCGGATCCGCGGGAGCCCACCGAGTACCCGGGTGGGAGGGATTGCACGTGGGCAGAGGGAAGCCCCGGCCGCGACGGGGGAATCACGGCCGGGGCGGCACGAAGGTGGGCACGGATGGCGGTCGCCTCTCGGCGAAAGGCTCCACAGGGCTTCAGCCGAACGATCGTCCCTGTGGGCGAATGGTGAGGCCCGGGGACACTGTCCCATCCGCACCCACGTGTTGTTCAACGGCGAACCACCCTGGGGTGTTCCGCCCGCGGGCCTTCTCTGCCGTGAGCTGCGTCACTGCTCTTCGGCGGCCGGAACGGTCTCCGCCCACAAATTCTCCGCCTGGAGCAGCAAGGTGCCCAGGACCGCCGTCTGCTCAGCGCCCTCCTCGGCGTGCCGGCGCAACCGGTCCTGCAGCTCCTCGTGCAGTTCGCGCATCGCCTTCTCGGTCGCCTCGTCCGGACGACCCTCCAGGCTGCCCTCGCACAGACTCTCCGCCTGCGCGTGGCAGGCGTCCCCGATCAGCTCCAGCAGCCGCGCGTACGCGCGCAGCGCCTCACCCTGGGGCGGGGCGGGGGTCCGGTTGTCGTCCACGGACACCGCCAGCGCCCGGGTGAGCGCGGTGACGTGCCCGGTGATCCGGCCGAGCCGCTCGTCCTCCTCCACCGGCGGCAGCGCGGCGACGTGCGGGACGCGGTGCAGGGCGCGCAGCGGCCCCGAGGTCAGGCGCAGGCTCTCCTGGCTCCAGCGGCGGGCCGACTGCAGGGCCTGCAGCCGGTGGTCCAGGCCAGCCGAGGCACCGACCCAGCCGGCGGCGGTCTCCCCGTCCCACTCGCCCTCGCGCAGATCGCCGGCGACCGTGCACAGGACGTCGCCCACCTCACGGGCGAGCGCCGCCAGGTTCTCGCGTACGTCGCGCAGATGGATCGGCGGCAGGATCAGCGCGTTCACGGCCACGCCGATGACGGCGCCGATGGCGGCCTGGCCGACCCGGTGGCCCGCCCCGCTCAGGCTCACCGTGCCCGCCGCGATCGTGAACAGGGCCGTGGTCGCCGCGTAGATGCCCTGGTCACCGAAGCGCTGCCAGTTCGCCAGCAGCATCAGCACCGGCACGGACACGGCTATCGCGACCGTGGTGTCGCCGGTGACCGCCTGCGCCGCCGAGGCCAGCAGGGTGCCCACGACGATCGCGCCGAACTGCCGGGCGCCCTGCACGAGGGAGCTGTAGACAGTGGCCTGCACCAGCACCAGCGCCACCCACGGCGCCATCAGGGCCAGCGGATCGTCCATCCAGACACCGCCGACCAGCCAGGCGATCACCGCCGCCAGGGCGGCCTTGAGCGACTGGACGACCAGGTCCCGTTCCCGTCCCGGCCCCCGCCAGGCGGCACGCATCGCGTCCCAGGCGCTGCGGGTCTCCCGCCGTACCGCTTCCACCGGCCGCACCGGGCCCACCCCGCGCCGCGGGTCGCCCACCGCTCCCACCTGCGGCGCCGCCCCGGTGCCGGTGCCCGCCGTCCCTGTCGTGCCGTCCGCCGTACCACTGTCCCTGCCCGGGCGGACGGCCCCCGCCGTCCGCCTGAGCGCACTCCTCACACGTGTCATGGATCGCGGGTATCCGCCTGACCGGCGGTTTCACCCCGGCTCATGCGAACGGTCCGTCGTCCAGGGCGGACAGCAGGTGCGCGGGATCGGCGTAGACGGCGTCCGCGCCGGCCTTCTCCAGGTCCGCGCGGGGGATGCCGCCGCACAGGACCCCCACGCAGCGGACACCGGCCCGGCTGCCCGCGTGCATGTCCCAGACGGTGTCACCGACGAACACGGCCCGCTCGGCCGGCACCCCGGCCAGCTCCAGCGCGTGCTCGACGGGCTCGGGGGCGGGCTTGCCCTGCTGGACGTCGTCGGCGCTGGCCGTGGCCGCGATCGCGTCGTCGGCGTCGATCGCCCGGCGCAGCGCGCTCAGTTCGGCGCCGCCCGCCGACGTGGCCAGGACCACCGTCCAGCCGTCGCGGTGCAGGCGCCGCAGCAGATCCCCGGCCCGGGGGAGCGCCGGCAGCCGGGCGAAGTACTGCCCGTAGAGGGCCTTGTGACCGGCGCTGATGTCCGCGTCCTGGTCCTTGTCCCGCTCGTCGCCCAGCAGATGGGCGACGAGGTCGGTGGACGGCAGGCCCACGGCCCGGTGGACGGCGTGCATCGGCACGTCGTGCCCGGCCTGCCGGAAAGCCTCCCACCAGGCGACGACGTGCAGATGATTGGTGTCGACCAGAGTGCCGTCGACGTCGAACACGGCAGCGCGTTCCATGGATGCGGTTCCTTCCTCTCAGCGGTGCGGGTACCACGTCAGCCCGTGGGCACTCGCCGCTCCCGCGTCCAGGCCAGCAGGTCCTCCAGGGACCACGCCGTCACCACCCGCTCGGGCGGCACCCCGCACTCCTCGGCGCGGGCGCATCCGTTGATCTGCCAGTCCAGTTGCCCGGGCGCGTGCGCGTCGGTGTCCACGGAGAACAGCACCCCCGCGTCCACGGCCCGGCGCAGCAGCCGCCGCGGCGGGTCCAGCCGCTCCGGCCTGCTGTTGATCTCCAGGGCCGTGCCCGTCTCCGCGAGGGCCGCGAAGACCTCGTCCGCGTCGAACTCCGACTCCGGCCGCCCCCGCCCGGTCACCAGCCGGCCCGTGCAGTGCCCGAGCACGTCCGCGTGCGGGTTCCGCACGGCGGCCACCATCCGCCGGGTCATCGCACGGGCGTCCATGCGCAGCTTGGAGTGGACCGACACCACCACGACGTCGAGCCGTTCCAGCAGCTCCGGCTCCTGGTCGAGGGAGCCGTCCTCGAGGATGTCGCACTCGATGCCCGTCAGCAGGCGGAAGGGCGCCCACCGCTCGTTCAGTTGCGCCACCACGTCCAGCTGCTCGCGCAGCCGCTCCGGCGACAGCCCACGCGCCACGGTCAGCCGCGGCGAATGATCGGTGAGCACCGCCCACTCGTGGCCCAGCGCAGCCGCCGCGCGGCCCATCTCCTCGATGGTGCTGCCGCCGTCGGACCAGTCCGAGTGCAGATGGCAGTCCCCGCGCAGCAGCGCCCGCAGCCGCTGTCCGCCCCGCACGGCGGGCGGCTCGTGCGCCTCACCCTCCAGCTTCTCCAGATAGCCCGGCACCTGCCCGGCCAGGGCCTCCCGGGCCACCTGCGCGGTCTTCGGGCCCACGCCCTTCAGCCGCTCCAGGGAACCGTCCGCCGCACGCCGGGCCACCTCGTCGCCGCCCAGGTCCTTCAGCACGCGGGCCGCCGTCCGGAAGGCGCGCACACGGTAGGTCGGTGCCAGGGACCGCTCCAGCAGGAAGGCGATCCGCTCCAGTGCCTCGACGGGGTCCATCGCCACCTCCTCCTCAAGGGTTCCCCAGCGCCCTGCGGCGCGCACGACGGACCGCGCGGTTTGCGCCGATCACCCCCGGGTACTGCAACGCCCTCGCCCCGCACGAGCCGACAGGAGAGCTGCCATGCCCGCCCCCACCGCGCCACCCACCAAGGTCGCCGTGATCACCGGCGCCGACTCCGGCATCGGCCGGGCGACCGCCGTACGGCTGGCGCAGGCGGGTCTGGACATCGGCATCACCTTCCACAGCGACGAGGAGGGCGCGCGGGAGACGGCCGAGGAGGTCCGGTCGCACGGACGGCGCGCCGAGGTCGCCCGGATGGACCTCACCCGGCTGCCCGAGGCGGCCGACACCGTAGACGACCTGTGCGAGCGGCTCGGCCGCCTCGACGTCCTGGTCAACAACGCGGGCACCGGCACCATGACCCCGTTCCTCGACCTGGAACTGCCCGTCGTGCGCGAGGTGCTGGACGTCGACCTCGTGGGACCGTTCCTGTGCGGGCAGAAGGCCGCCCGGCACATGATCCGGCAGGGCGACGGCGGCCGGATCGTGAACGTCACGTCCGTGCACGAGCACCAGCCGCGCGTGGGCGCCGCGCCCTACTGCGCCGCCAAGGGTGGACTGGGCCTGCTCACCCAGGTCATGGCGCTCGAACTCGCCGAGCACCGCATCACCGTCAACGCCGTCGCACCCGGCGAGATCTCCACGCCCATGACCGGGCAGGAGGACACCGACCCGCACACCGAGAGCCGCCCGGGCATCCCGCTCGGCCGGCCCGGTGACGCCCGCGAGGTCGCCGCCGTCATCGCCTTCCTGGCCGGGCCCGACGCCTCGTACGTCACCGGCGCCTCCTGGAGCGTCGACGGCGGCATGCTCCGCATGGGCCCGCAGGCCGGCTCGCACCTGCCGGGCCACGACTGGCGACGCCCCTGAGCGGGGCCGCCGTGAGACTGCGCACCACGTCCTGCGACGAGCCCGGGTTCCGCCGCGTGCGCCACGGGCGCGGCTTCCGCTATCTGGACGCCGAGGGCGAGCCGCTCACCGACCCCGAGCAACTCGCCCGCGTCAAGGCCCTGGTCATCCCACCCGCCTGGCGCGACGTGTGGATCTGCCGGCGGGCCAACGGCCACCTCCAGGCCGTCGGCACCGACGACGCCGGGCGCCGCCAGTACCTGTACCACGAGGAGTTCCGCGCCCGGCAGGAGCAGGCCAAGCACGAGCACGTCCGCCAGGTCGCGCGGACCCTGCCCGGCCTGCGCGCCCGGGTCGCCGAGGACCTCGCCGGGCGCGGGCTGAGCCGGGCCCGGGTCACGGCCTGCGCCGTGCGCCTGCTGGACCTGGGATTCTTCCGTATCGGCAGCGACCGGCACACCCGTCAGAACGGGACCTTCGGCCTGACCACGATGCTGCGCGAGCACGTCCGGTGCGGTCGTGGCGAGATCGCCTTCAGCTACCCCGCCAAGGGCGGCATCGACCTCGTGCGGGCCCTCGTCGTCGACGACGCCCACGCCGTCGTCCGGTCGCTGCTGCGCCGTCGGCGGGAGGGGGAGCGGCTGCTGGCGTACTGGGAGGGACGCGCCTGGCACGAGCTGCACAGCAGCGATCTGAACGAGGCGCTGCGCCGGCTGTCCGGGGTCGACATCACCGCCAAGGACTTCCGGACCTGGCACGCCACCGTGCTCGCCGCCGTCGCGCCGGCCGTCACCACCGAGACCGTCCGGCGGACGGCCGCGGCGCGGCGCCGGCAGACGGCGCGGGTGGTCCGCGAGGTCAGCCACTACCTGGGCAACACCCCGGCCGTCTGCCGGGCCTCCTACATCGACCCGCGCGTCTTCGAGCTGTTCGAACAGGGGGAGACCATCGCGCCCGCGCTCACCCGGCTGGGCGAGCACGGCGACTTCGGGCGCCCTGCCACGCAGGGAGCCGTGGAGGGGGCCGTCCTCGAGCTCCTCGGCCGCTGACCGGACCCGCGCCGCCGCCGGTTCCGCTCTACGCTCGATGCATGACCGAAATCTCGAGCCCGCACATGGCGAACCCCCGGATCATGGTGCTCGGGGTACAGCCGGGCACGCCGCCGTTCCGGATCGTGGAGATCGACGGCCAGGTCGTCGGTGAGGCCAAGGCCGTCACCGACGTGCTGATGGCCGCCGCCGCGTTCGGCATCACGGTCCACGACCTGGACGACCCGGACGTGGTCCGCTGGGTCGGCGGCGACAAGTTCACCTGGACCGTGCGCTAGGGCCTCGGCCGCCGCGACGGGACGCCCCTAGACCTTCCCGGCCGCTTCCCGCTTGCGCGCCGCGGCCGCGCGCGGCCTGCGCGCGTGCACCGCCCGGCTGAGCCGCCGTCCGAGGAGCAGGTAACCGATCAGCGCGCCCGTGGTGTTGAGGATGACGTCGTCGATGTCGAAGGCGCGGCCGGTGACCAGGGCACCCTGGGCGAACTCCACCAGGAGCATCACGATCGCGGTCAGCAGCAGGACACGCAGGATGCCGCGGGTGCGGGGGGCGACGACGGGGACGAGGATGCCGAAGGGGACACCCAGCAGGATGTTGCCGCCGACCTGCCGGAAGGCGTCCCGCAGTTCGGGCTGGTTCAGGTAGGCCTTCAGGGAGTCGCCCGGCTGGAGGTTGGTGTGGGTCAGCGCCTCCGACGCGGGCGAGGGCTGGAGGGTCAGCCGGGCCAGCACCACGGCGAAGGCCACCATGAACGCGAAGGCGCACAGCACGGCCAGCAGCCGGACGGGCAGGGGGAGCGGGCGTCGCTCGTCCCCGGACCCGGAGGTCGGGTGGTGTGAGGCGGTACCGGCCATGACGTCGTCCTCCAGTCTTCAACTTCCTTGTATGACACGGCGGTTACCCCGGGAACCCGCGAGATGCCCGCCGGTGGCCGTCCTCACCTCGGTTGCCCCGGGTTCCGCAGAGCACTCCACGGAAGGCCCGGCAAGCCGCTGCGAGCGCTCCGCCGGGCGGCGCCCGCCCACGCACGCCGGGGGCCCGCCCGGCACACGGTCGTGCCGGGCGGGCCCTGGACGTCGCGGTGGCGGCGGTCAGTCCCCGTACGTGACGCGTACGTCCTTGAAGCCCAGGGAGCGCAGCAGGCCTTCGAGCATGCCGGTGGTGTTCGACTCGGCGCGGGCGGTCAGTTCGCTCTCCTTCGCCGCGTCACCGATGTGCCGTACGGCGAGCTTCTGCACGGCCTGCTCGCCGTTGGGATTGTCCGAGAAGAGATCACCGAGCCGGTCGAAGAGGCCGCGCTGTTTGGACACGGCGTAGGACCGTTCGGGGTCGAGCGCCGGCTTGCCCAGCCGGGCGTGGGGCAGCCGGAGCGTGGCGGACGTGCGGTCCTCGTCGACCCGGACGTCGTTCTCGCCGACCTGGCCCAGGTCGACGTAGGCGTCGACGGTCCCGGCCCCGACGTACAGGGTGCGGGTGCCGCGGATCGCGTCGGGCAGCAGCTTCGCGTCCTTCTCCAGGTCCACGACGACCTGGAAGTTGCCGGAGGCGGCGTCGTAACGGCTGATGTCCTGGATCGACTTCAGCAGTGCGGGGCCGGACCGGTCGTGGGTCTCGCTGCCGAACAGGTCCTTCAGTCCCGGCAGCACGCTGAGCCGGAGCCCGGCGAAGAACACCACGAGCACCAGCACGAACGCGGCCACCACTTTCGCCCAGCCGGGCATGCGCCTGTCGGGGCGCTTGACGGGAGTCGTCATGCGACGGCCCTCCTTCCTACCGTCCGGATGCCCGCCACGCCCCCTGTCAGACCGCCGAGTTGGGAACGGGGTGGGCCGGTGGACGGCGGGGGATCACACCGGGCCGGACGTCGCCTCGGGCAGTTGCAGTGCCGCGTCCAGCGTGGGATGCGGCGGCAACAGCCGGGACAGGCCGGTGATCCGCAGGATGCGCAGGGTCAGCGGGTGGGCGCAGACCAGGAGCACGTGGCCGTGCCGGTCGAGGACCCGGCTGCGGGCCCGGTACAGCAGGCGCAGTCCCGAGCAGTCGAAGAACTCGATCCGGCTGAGGTCGAGGACGACCCGGGCGCCGGGCCGGTCGGTCTCCCGGTCCAGGTGCGGGGCGACCTCGGCGGCCGCGGCGAGGTCGATCTCGCCGCGGAACTCCAGCACCGTGTGCCCCCGCTCCCGGCGGACGCGCAAGTGACGGGTGAGCGGTGCAGGTTCCTGCCGCACGACGAGATCGCCTCCAGCCTGCTCCGTGCGTGGGAAGGGGGTACGGCATCACTTCCCGTCCCCGCCCTGCAAGTTACCCCCGAACGAGTGAATCTGAGCATGTTCGATTGACATATGTCATTGAATTCAGGCCGTGTTGGCGGAAGTTCACTCCGGGACGTACGCGGGCGCGAGCGCGGGCGTGACAGGGGAAGCGCGCAGAACGCGCGGCACACCGGCCGGGCTGCGCCGCCCGGCCGGTGTGCCGCGTCCCGCCGCCGCGCTCAGTCGTTCAGCAGGACCAGCTTTCCGGTGGTCCGGCCGGTGTCGCCGTGCTCGTGCGCCTGTGCCGCCGCGGACAGCGGGAACGTGCCGGCGATCGTGGCGCGCAGCCTGCCCGTCCGCACCAGGTCCGCGACCGCCTCCATGCCGCCGCGGTCCGCGTCCACCAGCATGCGCAGGGCCCGCACGCCGAGCCGCCCGGCCTCCTCGTACAGCTCGTCCGAGCCGCCCGGGAGGATCGACACCAGGACGCCGCCGGGCCGCAGCACACGCAGGGAGCGCAGGGCGTTGTCGCCGCCGATCGTGTCCAGCACGACGTCGACGTCCTTGACGACCTCGGTGACGTCCGTCTCGCGGTAGTCGATCGCCTCGTCCACGCCGATCTCACGCAGGAAGTCGTGCTTGCCGGCGCTCGCCGTGCCGATGACGTGGGCGCCGTGCGCCTTGGCGATCTGCACCGCCACGTGCCCCACGCCGCCCGCCGCGGCGTGGATCAGCACCCGCTGCCCCGGCTGGAGGCCGGCGTGCTCGGTCAGCGCCTGCCAGGCGGTCAGGGAGACCAGCGGCAGCGCGCCCGCCTGGACGTGGTCGACGCCGTCCGGCTTGCGGGTGAGGGCGCGTACCGGGGCGATGACGTACTCGGCGTGCGAACCGTGACCGAACGGGTAGGGCAGCATGCCGAAGACCTCGTCCCCGGGCGCGAACGCCACCACGCCGATGCCGACGGCCTCCACCACGCCCGACACGTCCCAGCCGAGGACGAAGGGCGGCTCACCCAGGAATCCGCCGGTGGCGCGGTGCTTCCAGTCGGTCGGGTTGACCCCGGCGGCCCGCACCCGGACCAGTACCTCGTTCGGCTTGGGCTCCGGGCGCTCGATCTCCACGACCTTGAGGACCTCGGGGCCGCCGAGGACGTCCTGGCTGATGGCTCGCATCGTGTTCTGTGTGCTCATGGTGATCAAGCGTGCCGGTCCGCACACGGTCCGCCAATGGCAAGATTGCCAACCTTCGATAAGATCGTGCCATGCGACGTGAGCGAGTGGTGGTCCTGGCCCTGGACGGGGTCTATCCCTTCGAGCTGGGCATCCCCAGCCGGATCCTGGGCGCGGCCGACGGCCGCTACGACGTCGTGACCTGCTCGGTCGACGGCGGCCCCGTACGCACCAACGCGGACTTCGGGGTGACCGTGGAGCACGGTCCGGAGGCCCTGGCCACCGCCGGCACGGTGGTGATCGCGCCCGTCGCGCCCGACCGGCTGACGGACGAGGTCCCCGCGAAGGTCCTGGCCGCGCTCGCCCACATCCGCCCCGGCACGCGCATCGTCTCCATCTGCACGGGCGCCTTCGTCCTCGCCGCCGCAGGTCTCCTCGACGGGCGCCGGGCGACCACCCACTGGCAGGTCGCCGACCACTTCCGGCGCATGTTCCCCCACGTCGACCTCGACCCGGACGTGCTGTTCGTCGACGACCACCCGTTCCTCACCTCGGCCGGAGCCGCCTCCGGCGTGGACATCTGCCTGCACCTGGTCCGCAAGGACCACGGCAGCGAGCTGGCCAACAGCGTCGCCCGGCGCTGCGTCGTCCCGCCGTTCCGGGACGGCGGCCAGGCCCAGTACATCGAGCAGCCCGTCCCCGAGCAGGGCGCCGCGAGCACCGCGGCCACCCGCGCCTGGGCCCTTCAGCGGCTGGACGACCCGCTCACCCTGGCCGACCTCGCGGGCCACGCCCGGATGAGCCTGCGCACCTTCGCCCGCCGGTTCCACGACGAGGTGGGCCTCAGCCCCGGCCGCTGGCTGATCCAGCAGCGCGTGTCCCGGGCCCGCCACCTGCTGGAGTCCAGCGACCTCACGGTGGACCAGATCGCCGGCCGGGTCGGCTTCGCGACGGGGGCGTCGCTGCGCCAGCACCTGCACGCGGCCATCGGGGTCTCACCGCAGGCGTACCGGCGCACGTTCCAGACCGCCGCCCGCGGTTGAGGACCGACTGATTCGGCCCGGCCGGGATATCCGCACAACAGGGGCCGGGGACACGACCGTTCCGCGGCCAGGATTCTGCGGAGGAGACATGGCACTGGTGAAAGCGGGGGTCCTCGTGCTCGACTGCGCCGAGCCCGAGAAGCTCGCCGTGTTCTACAAGGAACTACTCGAAGGGGAGGAGTCGGACGCGACGGCGAACCGGGTGGAGATCAAGACGGCCGACGGTTTCCGGATCGCACTGCGCCGGGACGTCAACGCCACTCCGCCGAGCTGGCCGCGTCCCGAGAACTCCCTCCAGGCGCACCTGGAGTTCGTGGTGGACGACCTCGACGCGGTGGAGCGCCGCGTCGTCAGTCTCGGCGGACGCCCCCTGGAGGCCAAGGACGCCTCGGGCCCGCTGGAGGAGCGCGGCTACTCCGATCCGGCAGGCCACTCCTTCACCCTGCGCCGCACCCCGCCGACGGCGCCCAAGCAGGGCTGAGCCGGGCCGGTCACCCCACCCACGCGGAAGGGTGCCGCCCCGGCCCCGCCGGTCCGCGCACGACGCGGCCCCGCCCGGTACGGAACCGGGCGGGGCCGCGCTGTCGTGGGTCCGGCGGGGCCGGGGCGTCCTCAGTCGCGTCCGCCCTTCTCGCCGACCGGCCAGGTGCCGGTCGAGCGCTCGATCGCCTTCGCACCCGCACGGTCCACCGCGCTGCGCACCACGGCGAAGATGGCGCCCTGGATCGCGGCGGCCATCAGGACCTCGCCCCAGCCGCGGTCCTTGTCCAGTGCGTCGGGCGCGTCCTCCTCGTTGCGGATCGCCATCCACGTCTTGCGGAAGGCGAGGCCGGCCAGCCAGCCGCCCGACCAGCCGAGCACGAACCCCAGGGGCTGGTAGGCGAGGGACATCTTCTTCTTCTTGGCCATCGGGCAGTCTCCTTGGTCGTTCGGTCGTTCGGTCGTTCGGTCGTTGGGTCGTTCGGGAATTCGGTCGTTCGGTCGCTCGGACAGGGGAAGGGGAGGGTGACGGTCGGTCAGGGGGTGTGCGCCGCCGGGACGCGCTCCTGGGCGCGGACGGGACCGGGCGGGGTGCCGTCGCCGAAGGGACGGCCGCCGAGCTCCGCACGGTGGTGCGGGGTCAGCCACCCGGACAGGTCCGGTCCGAGCGGCACCACCCGGGTCGGGTTGATGCCCGTGTGCACCTGGTAGTAGTGCCGCTTGATGTGGTCGAAGTCGACGGTGTCGCCGAACCCGGGCGTCTGGTACAGGTCGCGCGCGTACCCCCAGAGCACCCGGTTCTCCGTCAGCTTCCAGCGGTTGCACTTGAAGTGGCCGTGGTACACCGCGTCGAACCGGACCAGCGTGGTGAACAGCCGGATGTCCGCCTCGGTGATCGTGTCACCGACCAGGTAGCGCCGCCGTTCCAGTCGCTCGGCGAGCCGCTCCAGACGCCGGAACACGCCCGTGCAGGCGGCCTCGTAGTCCTCCTGGGTGTGGGCGAAACCGGCGCGGTAGACGCCGTTGTTGACGTCCTCGTAGACGTCCGCCATCACCTCGTCGATCTCGTCGCGCAGTCCCTCCGGGTACAGGTCCGGCGCGCCCTCGCGGTGCAGGACCGTCCACTCGGTCGCGAGGTCGAGCGTGAGCTGCTGGTAGTCGTTGGTGACCAGCTCGCCGCTGGGCACGTCCACGATCGCCGGCACGCTCACACCACCCGGATAGCCGGTCTCGCGGGCGTCGTAGGCCTCACTCAGGTAGCGGATGCCGAGGACCGGGTCGCGGCCCTCCGCGTCCAGGGTGAACCGCCAGCTGCGGTCGTCCTGGATCGGATCGGTCACGCCCAGGTACAGCGCGTCCTCCAGTCCGAGCAGCCGTCGCGAGACCAGCGACCGGCTCGCCCACGGGCAGGCCCGGCTGACGACCAGACGGTAGCG
Source organism: Streptomyces sp. NPDC026246 (assembly GCF_055567995.1). Lineage (NCBI taxonomy): Bacteria > Bacillati > Actinomycetota > Actinomycetes > Kitasatosporales > Streptomycetaceae > Streptomyces > Streptomyces sp. NPDC026246. The sequence continues at coordinate 887,477 of NZ_JBVHPJ010000001.1, forward strand.
CCCGGCCTCCACCGGCCAGCCGTCCCGGCCGTCGGCCGTGATCCGGTCGGCGAAATGCGCCTTGGACCGCTTGAACGCCTTCCTCCCGTAGGCGCTGTTGCCGCCGTCGCCGTCGCCGTCGTCGCGGCTCATGGGGGTGACCTCCTCTGCCGTACGTGGATCCTGGTGAACGCGTTCCCCGTTTTCCGCGGACGGCACGGTATGAGCACCGCCGACCGGGGCAATCGGCGGAGGTGACTGAAGAAGGAGCTGACCACAGGACACGCGTCACCGTGCTGGTGGCGCTCGCGGCCAACCTGGTGATCGCGGCCGCGAAGGCCGTCGGCGGCCTGGCCGCGGGTTCACCCGCACTGTTGTCGGAGGCGGCGCACTCCGTCGCCGACAGCCTCAACGAGGTGTTCCTGCTCGCGGCCCTGCGCCGCAGCCGCCGGCCCGCCGACCGCCGCCATCCCTTCGGCTACGGCAAGGAGCGGTTCTTCTGGTCGCTGCTGGCAGCCGTGGGGATCTTCGTGATGGGAGGCTGCTTCTCGTTCTTCCAGGGCATCGAGGCCCTGCTGAACGAAGGCGAGGAGGACCTCGGCGGATACGTGGCGGGTCTGATCGTGCTGGGCATCGCCCTGCTCGCGGAGGGCGGTTCACTCCTGCGGGCGCTGTACCAGGTGCGCCAACAGGGCGGGGCGGCCGCCGGGATGCGCGACCCGGCGCTGCGTACGGTCGTCGCCGAGGACGGCACCGCGGTGCTGGGCGTGACGCTGGCCATCGTCGGCATGGCCCTGCACATGGCGACCGGCGAGGTGATCTGGGAGGCGTCCGCGTCCCTGGCGATCGGCGGGCTGCTGGTGTACGTCGCCTACCGGCTGGGCCGTGACGCGCGTGACCAGCTGATCGGCGAGGCGGCCGACCCGGAGGCCAGCGGACGGATCCAGGCACTGCTGCAGGCCCAGCCGGAGATCGACAGCGTCGAGGCGCTGTTCACGATGAAGACCGGCCTGGACACCGCGCTGGTGGCCGCCCGTATCGACCTGGTGCCGGGCATGGACAGCGAGCGGGTCGAGGAGGTCTCGGTACGGATCAAGCGCTCGATCGCGAACACGGTGCCCGAGGCCCACCAGATCTTCCTGGACGTCACCGACCGGCCGGCTCGTGAGGCAGCGGAAAGCCCCGCCGCGACGGGGGAGCGCGGCGGGGCCTGACGGACGCATGCCCGGCCGCCGCGGGTTCACGCCCTCCGGGCGGACCTTCCCCGGGCCGGCCGCGCTCGCGGCGCGGCCGGCCGCCTTGTGCGGGCCCCGGGGTCCCTTCCGCGAGGCCGGGGCTCAGCCCGCCTCGGCCGGCTCCAGGACGAACACCGGGATCTCCCGGTCCGTCATCCTCTGGTAGTCGGCGTAGGCGGGGTACGCCGCGACGGCGCGCTCCCACCACTCGGCCTTCTCGGCGCCCGTGACCTCACGGGCCGTCATGTCCCGCTTCACCGGACCGTCCTGCACCTCGACGTGCGGGTGGGACCTGAGGTTGAAGTACCAGACCGGATGTCTGGGTGAGCCGCCGAGGGAGGCGACCGCGGCGTAACGCCCCTCGTGCTCCACGCGCATCACGGGAGTCTTGCGCAGCTTGCCGCTCCTCGCGCCCAGGGAGGTCAGGACCACGACCGGCAGTCCCGTTCCCTGCAGGGTCGTCCCCTCGGTGCCGCCGGAGCTCTCGTACAGCTCCACCTGCTTGCGCACCCACTCCGTCGGACTGGGTTCGTACTCTCCCTCGAGAGGCATGGCGTGTCGTCCCATCGTCGTGTGCCGGGCTGTTGCACCTGAAGACAACACCACCCCGGACGCGAATCATCCGCAACCACGGGGGGCGTGTCCGGACCCGCGCCCTCACCCCGGCGCGACCGCCATCCGCAGGGCCAGGGCCGTCATCACCCCGCTCGCCACCCAGGCCGTCACCAGCCGCCCCCGACGGCCCGTCAGCGCCCGGCCCAGCAGCGCGCCGCCACCGGCCAGCAGCACCTGCCAGCTCGCCGAGGCGGCGAACGCGGCCAGCACGAACACGGCCTGCTCCACCGGACCGGCCGGGGCGGTCGCCCGGGCGCCGAGCACCAGGGCGGCGAAGTAGATCACGGTGGTCGGGTTGAGCAGGGTGATGCCGAGCAGCCCGAGGTAGGCCCGGGCCGGGCCCGGGGGAGGGGGAGCGGACCGGGTGGCGAGCCGGTGGCCGCGGTACTCCCGCAGCGCGGTGGCCGCGCCCCACGCGGCCAGTGCCAGCAGCACCGCGACGCAGACCCACCGCAGCGGGCCGAGGACCGGCCGCAGCGCGGTCGCCAGGGCGGTGCCCCCGAGCGTGGCGGCGAGGGCGTACAACCCGTCGGCGGTGGCGACGCCGAGCGCGGCGCAGACCCCGGTGCGCAGGGTCGTCCGGGCGGTGAGGGAGACGAGGTAGGTCCCGACGGCGCCCACGGGGACGGCGATGCCGTAACCGGCGAGCAGCCCCGCGACGAGCGCGGCGGTCATGATCGCGGCGGGGTCGGCCCTTCACGGTGGCCGGACTGCTGCTGTCGGCGCGCGGCGCAGGCGGAGACGGACAACGGCAGCACAGGAGCGTACGTGGACATGGCTGGATCCTGGGGTCTGTCCCACCTTGCCGACAACCGGTTTTCGCCCCGGGGGAGCGGTCCCGCGCCGCTGCCGGTCCCGGGCGGGCCCCGCCGGCCCGAGCACGCACCGGGCTGTCGAACGGAAGGACGGTCATCCCCGGCCATGTTGCCGCCGTGGGCGATCTGGCCGAACTTCCCGTCGCCTCATAGGTGCCTGAGGCATCTAATGAAGATCGGCACGACGCACTACACGTCTGCGAGGTCTTCATGACGGACATCACCGCACCCGTCGCCTTCCCCCAGAGCCGGACCTGCCCCTACCACCCGCCCGCCGCCTACGACGCGCTGCGCGCCGAACGGCCCCTGACCCGGACCACCCTCTACGACGGCCGTGAGGCCTGGCTCGTCACCGGGCACGCCACCGCCCGCGCCCTGCTGGCCGACCCGCGGCTGTCGTCCGACCGCGACCGCCCCGGCTTCCCCGCCACCACCCGGCGCTTCGCCGGGATCCGCAACCGCCGCACCGCACTGCTGGGCGTAGACGACCCCGAGCACCGCACCCAGCGGCGCATGGTCGTCGGCGACTTCACGTTCAAGAAGGCCGTCGAACTGCGGCCACGCATCCAGCAGATCGTCGACGAGCGGCTCGACGCGATGATCGCCCAGGGCCCGCCGGCCGACCTGGTCGGCGCCTTCGCCCTGCCCGTGCCGTCCATGGTGATCTGCGCCCTGCTCGGCGTCCCGTACGCCGACCACGACTTCTTCGAGACCCAGTCCCGCCGGTTGCTGCGCGGCCCGGAGACCGCCGACGTGATGGACGCCCGCGACCGGCTGGAGACCTATTTCGGCGAGCTGATCGAGCGCAAGCAGCGCGAGCCCGGCACCGGCCTGCTGGACGACCTGGTGCGGCGCCGGCTGCACGACGGCGCCCTGGACCGCGAGGGGCTGGTCGCCATGGCTCTGATCCTGCTGGTCGCGGGCCACGAGACCACCGCCAACATGATCTCGCTGGGCACCTTCACCCTGCTCCGGCACCCCGAGCGGCTCGCCGAGCTGCGCGCCGACCCGGGGCTGCTGCCGGACGCGGTCGAGGAGCTGATGCGGATGCTGTCGATCGCGGACGGCATGCTGCGCGTGGCCGTCGAGGACTTCGACGTGGCCGGGACGACGATCCGGCGCGGCGAGGGCGTGGTGTTCGCGACCTCGGTCATCAACCGCGACGAGACCGTCTACCCGGACCCGGACGCCCTCGACTGGAACCGCTCCGCCCGGCACCACGTCGCGTTCGGCTTCGGCATCCACCAGTGCCTGGGCCAGAACCTCGCCCGCGCGGAGCTGGAGATCGCCCTGGGCAGCCTCTTCGAGCGGCTGCCGGGGCTGCGCCTGGCCGCGCCGCCCGAGGAGATCCCCTTCAAGCCCGGCGACACGATCCAGGGGATGCTGGAACTCCCCGTGACCTGGTAGGGGGCTCGTGCCCATGCACCTCGACATCGACATCGACCGGGACCGCTGCATCGGCGCGGGCCAGTGCGCCCTGACCGCGCCGGACGTGTTCACCCAGGACGACGAGGGTTACAGCACGCTGCTGCCCGGCCGGGAGGACGGTGGCGGCAGTCCCCTGGTGCGGGAGGCCGCCCGGGCCTGCCCGGTCAGTGCCATCACCGTCTCCCAGCCGGTCGGCTGACCGGGCCGGCCACCACCTAGGGTGTGCGGGATGACCGAACAGACCGCACCCGCGGGCCCGCCGCCGGCGGACGCGTCCGCACCCGGCCCACGTGCCGTGGGCCCCCGCACCGCCGCCCGCCGCGCCGGCCGTAAGGCGGCCCGCCGTGCCGCACGCCGTCGCAACCTCACCGCGGGCGTCCTGACCGCCGGCGGTCTCGTGGTGCTGCCGCTCGTCCTGTGGACCGTCGGCGGCCTCGGGGACAGCGCTCCGTCGGACGGGAAACGGCCGGCCGGAGAGGCACCCGACGGGGACGCACCGACCACCGAGCCGTCCTGGATCGGTGCGGGCGAGGCCGGGAGGGACACGCTGCGCGGCCGGCTGCGCAACGTCGACTCGGGCCTGTGCGTCGGCCTCGACGGCGGCAGGGCGGTCGAGGGCGCCGAGGCCGTGCTCACCGACTGCGACTCGGCTCCCGGCGGGCAGTGGACCTACGAGACCGACGGGCTGCTGCGCAGCGGTGCCGACCCGGGGCTCTGCCTCGACTCGGGTCTCGGCTACTCGGTGCGGCTCACGCCCTGCGCGGGTCCGTCCGGGGCGGACGCCGAGGACGTCCGCTACGACTTCACCCTCCAGGGCGCCCTCGTGCCCCGGTCCGACCAGGACCTCGCCCTGACCCCGTCCGCGACCGACGGCTCGGGCGCGCTGGTCCTCAAGGCCCGGGCCGACGACGAGGTGCAGCGCTGGGTGATCGACACGGCCAAGGCCGATCTGCGCATGAAGGCGGTCACCTGGAACGAGCCCGCCTCGGCCAGACCGCCCGTACCCGTCCCGGCGTCCACCCCACCGGCGGGACCCGAACCGGCGCCGACGCCGTCCGGGGCCACGTCCCGGCCCTCCCCGGCCGCTCAGGAGCCCACCGAAACGCCCTGCCACCGCTACGGCTACTGCGACGAGGACGGCCGCTACGGACGGCCAGGCCACGGCTACCCGGATTACGGCTACCCGGACTACGGGTACGGCGGCCACAGGCACGACCGCGACGGCCGCCGCTGACCGGTACGTCGGCCGTACCGGCCGTACCGGATCCACCGGATCCACCGGATCCACCGGACACCGTCAAGGTCCGACGACGTTCAGCGACAGCCACAGCGCCGCGACGGCCGGCACCAGCGCGGCCGGCACCGCGAGCAGGCCCAGCCGGGTGAACTCCCCGAGGCCGATCCGGTGTCCCTGCTGCTGCGCGATCCGCCGCCACAGCAGCGTCGCGAGGGATCCGGCGTAGGTCAGGTTGGGACCGATGTTGACCCCGATCAGCACGGCCAGCACCATCCCGGGTCCCGCCCCGGCGGTCAGCGGCAGCAGGACCAGCACGGCCGGCAGGTTGTTGATGAGGTTGGCCAGCACCGCGGCCAGCACGGCCACGGCCAGCAGCGCCGGCAGGCCCGTCCCGCCGGGCAGGACCCGCTGCAGCGCGTCGGCGAGCCCGTGGTCGACGACCGCCCGGACCACGACGCCGAGTGCCAGCACGAACGCCAGGAACGCCGGGGCCGCCGACCGGACCACTGTCAGCGGCGTGGCCTTCCGCCGTACGAGCGAGCGTCCGGCCAGCACCAGGGCACCGGCCAGGGCGGCCCACGCCGGGGAGATCCCGGCGGCCGAGGCGACGACGAAGCCGGCGAGGGTGCAGCCCACCGTGACGAGCGCGAACAGCGGCAGCGGCTCCTCCGGCCCGGCCGGGCCGGCAGAGGGCGGGGGCGCCGCCAGCTCCCGGTCGAAGAAGCGGCGGAACACCAGGTACTCGGCGGCGATCGCCACCAGCCACGGCAGTGCCATGAGGGCCGCGAAGCGGGTGAAGGTCAGGCCGCTCGCCGCGAAGGCCAGCAGATTGGTCAGGTTGGAGACCGGCAGCAGCAGGGAGGCGGTGTTCGACAGGTGGGCGCAGGCGTACAGGTGCGGGCGGGCCTCGACGCCCATGCGGGTCGCCGTGGCGAGCACCACCGGGGTGAGCAGGACCACCGTGGCGTCCAGGCTGAGCACGGCCGTGATCAGGGACGCCAGGACGAAGACGGCGGCCAGCAGCCGGACGGGCCGGCCTTCCGCCCGGCGGGCCATCCACGCCCCGCACGCCGTGAACAGTCCCTCGACGTCGCAGAAGTGGGCGAGCACGAGCACGGCCGCGAGGAAGCCCACCACGGGTCCGAGCCGCTGGATCTCCTCCCAGGCGTGACCGGGGGAGATGAGGCCCACCGCGACGGCCAGCGCGGCGGCCGGCACCGCCAGCACGGCCTCGGGCAGCCCGCGCGGCCGGACGACGGCCCAGACGAGCACGGCGACCAGCAGCGTCACGGACAGGACTGCGGCGAGCGGGGTGTTCAGGGCGGGGTCCTCCGGGACGAGATCGCGACGTGCCCGCCCATGAAACCAGGCGACGGTAAGAACCCAGCGAGAGCCCCGCCCCCCTGGCCGCCCCGCCCCCGCCGCAACGGCCTCGACCCCCTGCCCGACCCTGCTCCGCCCGTCCGCCTGCGCGCCGCCCGCCCCGCCGCGGCTGCCCCGGCGACTTGATCGGCCGCCTGCCTGGCCTGCGGACCCCGCACGGCTGCGGGCCCGGCTGGCCACCCTGCCCCGGGCTTGCTGTGGCTGTCCAGCGCCCTGTCCGACCCCGTCGCCTGCTCCGGCTGCCCGGCTCGACTCCGCCCGTCCGCCTGCGCGCCGCCCGCCCGGCCTCGGCTGCCCCGGCCGCCCTGTCCGCCCACGTCCCGCCGGGCCCGGCCGCGACCGTACGCCCGTTCGCGCCGTACACCGGCTCGGTCGGCCGGGTCAGAGGTCCTCGACCAGTGCCAGCTCCGCCCAGATCGTCTTGCCCTCGGCGGTGTGCCTGCTGCCCCAGCGCTGGGTCAGCTGGGCGACCAGCAGCAGACCCCGGCCGCCCTCGTCCCAGGTCTTGGCGCGGCGCAGGTGCGGCGCCGTGTGGTTGGTGTCGGACACCTCGCAGATCAGCGTCGCGGCGTCGTGGATCAGCCGGAGCCGTATGGGCGGGGCGCCGTAGCGGATGGCGTTGGTGACCAGTTCGCTCACCACCAGCTCCGCGGTGAACGTGGCCTCGACCAGGCCCCAGCGTTCGAGCTGGTCCACGACCTGCTTGCGGATGGGCGCGACCAGCGACGGGTCGGCCGGGATGTCCCACGTCGCCACCTGGGAGGACGGCAGTCCGCGGGTACGGGCCAGCAGCAGGGCCACGTCGTCGGCGGAGCCGCCCGGCGGGAGCAGGGAGTGCAGGACCCGGTCGCACGTCTCGTCGAGGGAGCCGGAGGGAACGGACAGGGCCTCCAGCACCATCTGCGCGCTCGTGTCGACGTCCCGTTCCCGGCTGGCCAGCAGGCCATCCGTGTGGAAGACCAGGACGCTGCCCTCGCGCAGCTCCACGTCGACGCTCTCGAACGGCAGCCCTCCGACGCCGAGCGGCGGTCCCGAGGGCAGGTCGAGGCGGAGCGGCGGCCCGTCGGGCGGGGCCAGCAGCGGCAGCGGGTGCCCGGCGCGGGCCAGCGAGCAGCGCCGCGACACCGGGTCGTACACCGCGTACAGACAGGTCGCGCCGACCTCGCCGGTGCCGTCGTCGCCGCCGGACTCCTGCGACAGCCGCACGACCAGGTCGTCGAGGTGGGTGAGCAGTTCGTCCGGGGCCAGGTCGATGTCGGCGAGGGTGCGCACGGCGGTCCGCAGCCTGCCCATCGTGGCCGAGGCCTGGATGCCGTGGCCGACGACGTCCCCGACGACCATGGCGACCCGCATCCCGGACAGCGGGATGACGTCGAACCAGTCGCCGCCCACACCGGAGCGGATGGCCGGCAGATAGCGGGAGGCCGCCTCGACGGCCGCCGTGCGCGGCAGCGTCCGCGGCAGCAGACTCCGCTGCAGGGTGAGGGTCGTCTCGCGCTCGCGGGAGTAGCGCCGCGCGTTGTCGATGCAGACGGCGGCTCGGGCGGTGACCTCCTCGGCCAGCAGGACGTCGTCGTCCGTGAACGGTTCGGGGCGCCGGAAGCGGGTGAACACGGCGACGCCCAGGGTCGCGCCGCGGGCCTGCAGCGGGACGGACATCGTGGAGTGGATGCCGGACTCGCGGATCCGCCGGAACCGGGCCGGGTCCCAGGCGAGCCACCGCTGCAGGTCGTGCTCCGAGCCCGAGGCGACGACGGTGCGGCCCGCCGACAGGGACGCGGCCTGCGGGGAGGTCTCCGGGTAGCGGTCCGTCTGCCCCGGCTCGGCGACGGCCTCGGGACTGCCCGGGTTGACCGACCGGTGGGCCGCCCGGCGCAGGGTGACGGGCGGTGCCGGCGGGCCGGCGGACTCGTCGCCGTGCTCCTGGGGGTCCAGCAGGTCGACGCTGACGAAGTCGGCGAGGGCCGGGACGCACACGTCCGCCAGCTCCTGGGCTGTGCGGGTCACGTCGAGGGTGCTGCCGATGCGCACGCTCGCCTCGTTGACGAGCTGGAGCCGCTCGCGCGAGCGGTACTGGTCGGAGAAGTCGTGTGCGGTCACGCACACGCCCCGCACCCGGCCGGCGGCGTCGGTCAGCGGCGCCATCCGGGCCAGCCACGCGTGCGCGCCGCGGGCCTCGCCCCCGGCCTTCATGTACGTCTGCATGTCCTGCCACCGGCCGGTGCTCAGCACCTGGCGCAGCCGCTCCTCCAGCTCCCTGTTCTGCGGGCGGCTGCCGATGTCGGTGGGCCGGAGGCCGAGCAGCCGCTCGGCGGGCAGGCCGACGAGGTCCGCCATGGCGTCGTTGACCCCCCGAAGGCGCAGCTCCTCGTCGTAGATCATCGTCGCGCAGGGGGACTGGCGCAGCGCCCCGCGCACCAGCGGGTCGTCGTCCGGCAGTCCGTGACGCGGGCCCCGCGGCGGGGACACGGCCAGCCAGTCGGTCGTCTCCGGGCCGTCCGGCGGCCTGCGGTGGGCGAGCACCCACACCGGCACGGCGTGCCCGTCGCGATGGCGCAGGGCGAGGGTGCCGCTCCAGCGGTGGCCGGCCTCGACCCGCGGCGGTTCGGCGCCGTCGGCCAGGAGCTCGGTCGCCGGGCGTCCCACCACGTCCGCGGCGGTGTGGCCCAGCAGGCGGCGGGCGCCCTCGCTCCACTCGGTGAGCGTGCCGTCGACGGCGATGACGGCACGGGCGGTCACACCGTCGTCGAACGGATCGTCCGGGCTCATCGTCGCCACTCCATACGGACACTCTCAGTGAACGGAAGCGCCACCAGAGTCCCAGACTAGTGCGTGGGCGCCCGGCGTGAACCGGTAACCCCGGGGCCGCCCGGCCCGCCCCGGCCGGAGGCACGGGGGTCCCCGCGGTCACAGCCGGTTCCGCCCGGACCGTTGACGGGGCGTCACTTCGGCACGACCATGGCGGGCGTCCGCACTCTGGGAGCGCTCCCACACGAGCGCCGCCCGCCCCTGCGCCGAGGAGTCCCGACGTGCACCGACGCAGAACCGCCCTGCTGTCCCTGACGGCCCTGCTCGCGACGGCGCTCACCGCGCTGCCCGCCGCGCCGGCCGGGGCCGAGGAGACCGAGCAGGTCAGGAACGGCACCTTCGACACCTCCACGGAAGCGTGGTGGACGACCGCGAACGTCACCGCCGCACCGTCCGACGGCCGGCTGTGCGCCGACGTGCCCGGCGGCACCGTCAACCGCTGGGACGCCGCCGTCGGACAGAACGACATCACCCTGGTGAAGGGGGAGTCCTACCGCTTCTCCTTCAGCGCCACCGGGACACCCGCCGGACACGTCGTCCGCGCGATCGTGGGCCTGTCCGTCGAGCCGTACGACACCTACCACGAGGTCACACCGCAGCTCAGCGTCTCCGGCGACACCTACTCCTACACCTTCACCTCGCCCGTCGACACCGCCCGGGGCCAGGTCGGCTTCCAGCTCGGCGGCAGCGCGGACCCCTGGCGCTTCTGCCTGGACGACGTCTCCCTGCTGGGCGGTGTCGCGCCGGAGCCCTACGAGCCCGACACCGGTCCCCGGGTCCGCGTCAATCAGGTCGGCTACCTGCCCGCCGGGCCCAAGAACGCCACCCTCGTCACCGACGCCACGGCGAAACTGCCCTGGGAGCTGAGGAACGCGCGCGGCGCGGTGGTCGCCCGGGGCACGACCGTCCCGCGCGGCGTGGACGCCTCCTCCGGGCAGAACGTCCACTCGATCGACTTCGGCGCGTACCGGGCGAAGGGCACGGGCTTGACCCTGACCGCCGACGGCGAGACCAGCCGCCCCTTCGACGTCGACGCGAGGGCCTACGACCGGCTCCGGCTGGACGCGGCGAAGTACTACTACACCCAGCGCAGCGGCACCCCCATCCGCGACGACCTGCGCCCCGGTTACGGCCGCCCGGCGGGCCACGTGGGCGTGGCCCCCAACAAGGGCGACACCGAGGTGCCCTGCCAGCCGGGCGTCTGCGACTACACGCTGGACGTGAGCGGCGGCTGGTACGACGCCGGCGACCACGGCAAGTACGTCGTCAACGGCGGCATCTCCACCTGGGAGCTGCTCAGCACCTACGAGCGCGCCCTGCACGCCCGCACCGGCCGGACCGGCCCGCTCGGCGACGGCTCCCTCGCCCTCCCCGAGAGCGGCAACAAGGTGCCCGACCTCCTCGACGAGGCCCGCTGGGAGCTGGAGTTCCTGCTGAGGATGCAGGTGCCCCGGGGCGAGCCGCTGGCCGGCATGGCCCACCACAAGGTGCACGACGAGCAGTGGACCGGACTGCCGCTGATGCCCCACGACGACCCGCAGAGGCGTGAGCTGCACCCGCCGTCCACGGCGGCGACCTTGAACCTGGCCGCCACGGCCGCGCAGGCCGCCCGGCTCTACCGCCCCTGGGACAAGGCGTTCGCCGGCCGGGCCCTGTCCGCCGCCCGTACGGCCTGGGCCGCCGCGCTCGCCCACCCCGACCGCTACGCCTCCGAGAGTGACGGCGTCGGTGGCGGTGCCTACCCCGACCGCGACGTGACCGACGACTTCTACTGGGCGGCGGCCGAGCTCTACCTCACCACGGGCGAGCGGCAGTTCGAGGAGTACGTGCTGACCTCCCCGGTCCACACCGCCGACCTGTTCCAGCCTCTCGGGTTCGACTGGGCCCGCACCGGCGCGGCCGGCCGGCTCGACCTCGCCACCGTGCCGAACGAGCTGCCCGGCCGGGACAAGGTCCGCCGGTCCGTGATCAAGGGCGCCGACCGCTACCTCGCGACCCTGAAGGACCACCCCTACGGCATCCCCTACGCGCCGGAGGGCAACGTCTACGACTGGGGCTCCAGCCACCAGATCCTGAACAACGCCGTCGTCCTCGCCACCGCCTACGACCTCACCGGCGCCTCCGCCTACCGCGCCGGGGCACTGCAGAGCATGGACTACGTCCTGGGCCGCAACGCCCTCAACATCTCCTACGTGACCGGCTACGGCGAGGTCAGCGCGCAGAACCAGCACAGCCGCTGGTACGCCCGCCAGCTCGACCCGGACCTGCCGAACCCGCCCCCGGGCACCCTCGCCGGCGGACCGAACTCGAACATCCAGGACCCCTACGCGCAGAGCAAGCTGCAGGGCTGCACCGGGCAGTTCTGCTACATCGACGACATCCAGTCCTGGTCGACCAACGAACACACGATCAACTGGAACGCCGCCCTGGCCCGCATGGCCTCCTTCGCGGCCGACCAGGGCCGCCACCTCGGGTGACGCCCGCGCGCGTGCCGGGGGCCGACGACAGGCCGCCCCCGGCACGCGCGCGTAGCCTGGGATCATGCCAGCGGTGCGGGTCGACGGCATCGGGGTCGCGTACGACAGGGTGGGCCACGGCCCGCCCCTCGTGCTCGCGCACGGCGCCACGAGCGACGCGAGGCTGTTCCGGCCGCAGATCGAGGACCTCGCCGACGAGTTCACCGTCGTCGCCTGGGACGAGCCCGGAGCCGGCCGATCCTCCGACGTACCGGCCGTCTTCCCGCTCGCCGACTACGCCCGCTGCCTGGCAGCCGTCATCGAGGACGTGGGCCTCGGCCCGGCCCACGTCCTCGGCCTCGCCTGGGGCGGAACGGTGGTCCTGGAGCTCTACCGGCTCCACCCCTCCCTGGTGCGCACGCTCGTGCTCGCCGACACCTACGCCGGCTGGAAGGGCTCGCTGAGCGCGGCGGAGGTGCGTTCGCGGGTCCGCGGCGCGGAGCGGACGCTCGCCGTACCGGAGGAGGCGTTCGCGCCCAGCCTGCCGGGGCTGTTCGCGCAGGCGCCGCCCGCGGGTGTGGTGCGCCTGCTGTCGGTGATGTCGGCGCAGACGCGCCGCCGCAGCATGCGCGCGGAACTCGCCGCCATGGCCGACGCCGACCTGAGCGGTCTGCTCCCGCGGATCGCCGTCCCGACCCTGCTGCTGTGGGGCGAGCTCGACGCGCGCTCGCCCGTGGAGCCCGTCGCCCGCAGGTTCCTCGACGCCGTACCGCAGGCCACGCTCGTGGTGCTCCCCGGTGCGGGGCACCTCAGCAACCTCGAGGCGCCCGAGGCGTTCAACCGGACGGTCCGGGAGTTCTGCCGCGCCCGTTCGTGACGGGCCCGGCGACGAGGAGTGCGGGCGTCTCCGGCCGGACGTGTGGGTGCCGGGCCTGCGGTCCGGCCGGTCGGCGAGCCGCTCGCGCCGGGCGCGCTCACACCGCCTCCCGGGGCAGGTGCGTCAGCTTGTCGGGGTTGGCCAGCACGTAGATGCCCCGCACCCGGTCGCCCTCCGGGGTGAGGTCCAGTGCCAGCACGGCGTAGGGCGCGTCACCGTCGAACAGCACGGCCGCGTCGTCGCCGTTGACCCGCCGGTAGCGGAAGACGGGGTCGCTCGGCCCGCCCCGGCCGGACGTGATCAGCCGGACCACCTTGTCCCGGCCGCGCACCGGGCGGAGGCCGGCCGGACGCCGCTTGCCGCCGGCGTCCGTCCACGCCGTGACATCGGGTGCGAGGACCTCCATCAGCTCGGCGATGTCCCCGCCGAGTGCCGCCCGCACGAACCGCTCGGTCGCCTCCCGCCGCACCCGGGGATGCGCCTCGTAGCGCGGCCGCCGGGCGCGCACATGCTCCCGCGCCCGATGAGCCAGCTGGCGCACGGCGGCGGGGGAGCGGCCGATGATCTCCGCGATCTCGGCATGCGGGTAGCCGAAGACCTCGCCGAGCACGAACACCGCCCGCTCCAGCGGTGTCAGCGACTCCAGCACCACCAGCATCGCCAGCGACACCGACTCCGAGCGCAGCGCCGGTTCCTCCGCGGCGGCGGTGTCCTCGCGTGCGACCAGGGGCTCGGGCAGCCACTCGCCGACGTACGTCTCCCGTCTGCGGTTGATCACGGCACGCCGGCGCAGCGCGTGGTTGACCGCGACCCGGACGAGATAGGCGCGGGGGTTGTCGACACCGGCGAGCGGGGCGCCGCCGGCGCGGGCCGTCCACGACAGCCACGTCTCCTGCAGGACGTCCTCGGTGTCGGCGACGCTGCCGAGCGTGTTGTAGACGACGCCGAACAGCAGCTCGCGGTGGTCGAGGAACACCCCGGTCGCCTCCTCGTGCGGGGCGTCGGTGCCGGGTGCGGAGATCTCGGACATGTATGGCCTCCCAGAAGCGCGCTCACCCCTGCGAGGCGCGCCGGACGCCCGGATGTGACATCGCCCGGCCGGATGTGACCCGCCTCTCGGTTCCCCGCCCCGGCGGCCGCACCCGGAGGTGCCCCCCAGGTACCACCGCCCGCCCGCGTTGACCTGGGGCTATTTACGCGTCAGTACCCGAGCGGTACCGTGAATGCATGCCAGCTCTCAACGTCGAGTTCAGCGACCGTGAACTTGAGGACCTGCGGCAGATCGCCAAGGAGCGCGGTACGTCCATGAAGGCCCTGGTGCGCGAGGCGGCCGCCGCCGACATCGCCCGGCACCGGGCCCTGCAGGAGGGCGCGGAGGCCTTCCGGCGGTTCTTCGCCACCCATGCCGACGAGTTCGCCGCCGCGTTCCCCGAGGACGAACCGCCCGGCAGGGGCGAAGGACGGGCCGCCTGACCGATGGCATCCGTCCTCCACATCGACGTGCCCTGGCTGCTGCAGCGCCATGAGGAGGTCCTGCCGGACCAGCCCACCGTCAACGACTTCTCCGCGCTGGTCGCCGCCGTCGCCCGGCACCGCGTCGACCCGCCGCGCCTCGGCGTCGACTCCGACCCGGCGTGGCGGGCCGCCGCCCTGCTGCACACCCTCGCCGTGCTGCGCCCGCTGCCCTCGGCCAACGCCCGCTTCGCCTGCGCGACGGCCGTGGCGTACATGTTCGTCAGCGGGGTCGGCATCGACCCGCCCTACGGTGCCCTGGTCGACCTCGCCCGGGACCTGATGTCCGGCGCGGCCGACGTGTACGGCGCCGCGGACCGGCTGCGCTCCTGGCAGATCTGAGGCGGGGCGCCCCGGGCCCCTCGTCTCCTTTCCCGGGGGGTACCGGGAAATGTCGAAAGCCGGTGCGAGGCGCGTGCGGGTGTTCCCTTCTTTCTGACTTTCTGTCAATGGCGCATATGTGGCCCGCGCGCCTTGTTGCTCCTGTGGGGGTTGTGCAAGAGTGCACCTCGCGTGCGGGGGGAATGGCCAGGAGTCGCACGCGCATAGTCGACCGGGTCCGAATCGCCGCCGGCGAATTCGCACCTCCCGCGCCGCGCCAAAAAGGGACGCACCCATCGGGCCTCCTTTTCGGCGACAGGACTTCTGTGTGTCGCACGCGTGGGAAGGAACCATCTCAGTGCCCACCCCCCACCCCCCTCGTCCCGCGTACCCCCCGCCCGGCGGGGACCCGGGGGACTCCGACGAGAGTCTCGCCGCCCCGCTGCGAGGCAGCCCGGAGGGCGGGGTCGCCGCCCATTCCGTCGCGCTGCTGATGGCGCGGCACTGGCAGCCGGCGCACGAGTACGCCGTCATCTGCCTCGCCTCCTCGGTGAAGGTCGCCTCCATGGTCACGGGGACGGCCTTCCACCGGACCCTCAACCGCCTCGCGTTCGGGGAGTCCGCCGTCGCGCTGCGTCCGGCCCTTCTGGTCACCGTGCGCGACACGATCCGCGAGTGGTCGGGCGACGATCGAATATCCGCCGTACTGCCCGCCCTGCAGAAACCCGCGGGCGGACGCGGACTTCGCGCCGCGACGTCCATGACACCGGAAAACCGCGTCCTCGCGGAGCGGGCATTCCAGGCGCTTCCCGCCGCCGCGCGCTGTTTGCTGTGGCACTCGGAGGTCGAGGCCGATCCTTTGCACCTCCCGGCCGGACTGCTGGGCATGGACACCGAGGTTGCGTCGGCCGCCCTCGATCAGGCGCGTGACACTTTCCGCGAAGGCTGCGTGCGCGCCCATCGCGAACTCGCCCCGACACAGGACTGCCGCTTCTACAACCGTCTCCTCGACGTGCCGATCCGCCGGGGCGGCGCCCTGCTGCCCGACGTCCAGGACCATCTCGGCGAGTGCCGCTACTGCCGCAACGCCGCGGAGCAACTCAGCCACTTCGACGGGCCTCTGGGCCCCCTGATCGCCGAAGCGGTGCTGGGCTGGGGAGCCCGCCGCTATCTCGACTCCCGCCCGGGCCGGGCGTCGCACACAGCCCGTGGCCCCCGTGCGGGCCGGCGCGGTGGGCGGCGGGGCGGCGGGCGGCACGGGCTGCTGTCCCGGTTCCCGGTGCCCGTCCGCCGGATGGCGGTGATGCTGCCGTCGTCGCGGACGCTGCTCTCCGGGCTGGGCGCGGTGTCGGCCGGAGTGCTGGCCACCGTGCTCATCGCCGGCCTCAACTCCTACGACGGCGGCGGGGCCGACCCGGCGGGCTCCGGCAGCGCCGGCGACAACGGCGCCACCTCCGCCGCGCCCCCCGGCACGGCCGGCCTGCCCGCCGCACTGGACGTGACACGACTGCGCAACACCGGGGCCGGTCTGTGCCTCGACGTCCGCGGTCTGCCGAAGGAGGGCTCGGGCACCGAGCTGGCGGCGTGCTCGTCGGTGTGGACCCAGCAGTGGACGGTCGAGGACGACGGGCTCCTGCGCAGCGTCGCCGACCCGGGGCTGTGCCTGGACTCGCACAAGGACGCCGGTGTGGTCGTCCTCGGCACCTGCGCCGACGAGGATGCCGAGCGGGGCGACGACGTGCGCTACGACCTCACCGTGCAGGGGGAGTTGCTGCCCCGCTGGGACGAGCAGCTCGCCCTCGCCCCGGCCGGCGACAAGCCCGGCACCGACCTGGTGGTCAAGGTCCGCGACCGTACCGACGCCCAGCGCTGGCAGGCCGAACCGCTGCCGACGACGGCCGGGGCCCTGTCCATCGAGGAGCAGGACGGGGCGTCGTCCCGGCAGGTGGCCGTGCCGGGCGGCCGGACGTCCTGACGGGCCCCGGACGTCCTGACGGGCCGCCCGGGGCCCGTCCCGGGCCGTGCGGCGCAGGCGCCGCACGGCCCCGTCCTCAGGCCGGGTCCTCCATCAGGTCGGCGCGGCCGACCGTGTGCGGCGTGGCGTGGCCCGACAGCGCGAGCGTCAGGTCGAGTTCGGCGAGCAGGCAGCGGATCACGTGCTCGACGCCCGGCCGGCCGTCCAGTCCCAGGCCGTACACGTACGGGCGGCCCAGCAGCACGGCCCGGGCGCCCAGGGCGAGGGCCTTGAAGACGTCGTCACCGGTGCGGATGCCGCTGTCGAACAGCACGGTGAGCCGGTCGCCGACGGCTTCGGCGACCCGCTCCAGGGCGTCGGCAGCGGCGACCGAGCCCGCCACCTGACGTCCGCCGTGGTTGGAGACGACCACGCCGTCCATGCCGGCGTCGGCGGCGCGCCGCGCGTCGTCCGGGTGCAGCACGCCCTTCAGCACGATCGGGCCGTCCCAGTTCTCCCGGAGGAACGCCAGATCGGGCCAGGTCTTGGCCGGGTCGGAGAACATGCCGACGAAGTGCATCACCGCCGCGTTCGGGTCCTCGTGCACCGGCTTGGCCAGTCCCGCCCGGAAGGCCGGATCGGAGAAGTAGTTGGCCGTGCCGACGCCGTGCAGGAACGGCAGGTACGCCTGGTCCAGGTCGCGGGGGCGCCAGGACAGCAGCGGGGTGTCCAGGGTGACGACCAGCACGCTGAACCCGCAGGCCTTCGCGCGGCCGAGGAAGCTGCGGGTGACCTCCGGATCCTTCGGCCAGTACAGCTGGAACCACCGCTCGGCGTCGCCCATCGCCTCGGCGACCTGTTCCATGGGGGTGCTGGACGCCGAGGACAGGATGTACGGCACGCCCTGCGCGGCGGCGGCCAGGGCCGCTGCGGTCTCCGCCTCCGGGTGCATGATCGACAGCACGCCGACCGGGGCCAGCGCCAGCGGGGCGGGCAGGGCCCGGCCGAGCACCTGCACCGACAGGTCCCGCTCGTGCACGTCCCGCAGCATGCGCGGCACGATCCGGCGGCGCTCCAGGGCGGCCCGGTTCGCCCGGGCCGTGCTGCCGTCGCCCGCGCAGCCCGCCACGTAGCCGACCGGGCCGCGCCCGAGCCGCTGCTCGGTCAGCTCCTCCAGGCGCGTCAGGTCCGTGGGCAGCCGGGGTACGGCGCCCGTCATGCCGTTCAGGTAGATCTCGTACTGGAAGTCCGCCCAGTGCTTGCCCACGTCACGCCCCGCCTTCTCGTCGTCTCCTCGTCGAGACCGCCGGGCCGAGGATACCGAGCGGTATGCGGCCGGAGGATCGGTGGTGATCACCTGTGCCCGCCGATGGCGGTCGGGCGTCGGGAGCATGAACGCAAGCGGTTGCAAAGTGGCCACGAGAGAGCGGAATCGGAATGTTTCCG
The DNA here is from genome assembly GCF_055567995.1 of Streptomyces sp. NPDC026246. NCBI lineage: Bacteria > Bacillati > Actinomycetota > Actinomycetes > Kitasatosporales > Streptomycetaceae > Streptomyces > Streptomyces sp. NPDC026246. Next base: position 905,543 of record NZ_JBVHPJ010000001.1, read on the forward strand.
GCCTATTGCGGAGCGCAGGTAAATCAGCCATCTGGCCGCTTCGGACCACTGGGGACCGCGCAGTTACGGGCTTCGCACGTGCAGATTCCGTAACTTCACGCCACTGCTTCAATACGCAATGTTACTGAAACCCGTGGGGTCGATGTGTGTTTCGGCGGCGGACTCGGCAGACTCGCGCTCGCCGCTCCGGGCACCATCCGAGCACGGGTCGGCACACGTTGTAATCGAGCGGAAGGATGCACACAATGCGGACCCCCGCGCGCTGGGCCATGACTCTCGGACTGACGGCCACCGCCGTCTGCGGACCCCTCTCCGGGGCCGCGCTCGCCGACCCGGGTCAGGCCCCCACCGCGCTCTACGCCCCCTCGGCCCTGGTTCTCACGGTCGGCCACGGACAGAGCGCGATCGCCACCACCCCGGAACGCGCGGTCACTTTGACATGTGCCCCGAGGCCCTCGGGCACCCACCCGGCCGCCGGCCCCGCCTGTGCGGAACTGCAGGGCGTGAGCGGCAACTTCGACGCCCTCAGCGCGAAGGAGGGCGTCATGTGCACCAAGCAGTACGACCCGGTGGTCGTCACCGTCGACGGCGTCTGGCAGGGCAAGCGCGTCTCGTACGAGCGCACGTTCTCCAACGACTGCATGAAGAACGCCTTCGGAACGGGTGTCTTCTCCTTCTAGGAGACCCATGGACCGGGATCGCGTTCTCCCCGTGAAGCGCAGCGGACCGTGGCTGGGGAGCCGGGCCGCTGTCACGGGAACCGCGATCTCGTACAAGGAGGCCGGCGGGCGGAGTGGGGCCGCCCGCCGGCCTCCGGACTCTTCCCGGGCCGGTGCGTCAGGCCCGGTCGCGGTGGCTCGTGTCGCACCACGGGTAGCGGCGGCTGCGGCGGCAGGTGCACAGGGCGACGCGGAAGCGGTCCGAGGACACGACGGTGCCGTCCTCCAGCTCCACCTCCACGGGACCTTCCATCAGCAGCGGCCCCTTGCGCTGGATCGAGACCCGGCGCGGGGCCTCGGGCCGGTCAGACGGGGAGTTCGGCACGGACCACCACCAGCTCTTCGTCGTTCTCCGCGTCGGACAGCAGGCCGCACTCGCGCAGCCAGCGCTCCCGGCCGCGCAGCACGGGGCCGAAGGCGATCCGCTGCCGGCGGGTCACCGCGGCCTTCAGTCCGGCCGCGCGCAGTTGCGCGACCGTGAGGTCCGGGTCGGCGAGCGCCGACTGCACCAGCAGCAGCACCCCGCCCGGTCGCAGCAGTCCGGGCACCTCCCGGCAGATCCGGTCCACGACCAGCCGCCCGTCGCCGCCCGCGTCCCAGGCCCGGGCCGCGCCCCGCGGGGCGTGATGGCCGTGCGGCGCCGGCACGTACGGCGGATTGGCCAGGACGAGGTCGAAGGTCTGTCCGCGCACGGGGTCGAACAGGTTGCCGTGGCGGATGCGGACCGTGAGGCCGGCCAGCCTGGCGTTCAGCCGGGCCGCCCACACGGCGCTCCAGGACACGTCGACGGCGGTCACACGGCCGCCCCGGCGTGCGGCCTCCAGGGCCAGGGCACCGGATCCGGTGCCCACGTCGAGGACTTCCGCCCCCTCGAGGAGCGGCTCGTCGGACAGGGCACCGGCCAGCAGCTCGGTGTCCTCCTGCGGGGCGTACACGCCCGGGGGTACCAGTGCAATCACGGGCGCCGAGTACCCCCCTGCTCAGGAGATATGAGTCACTTCCCGGGCCAGCGGTTCCCGCAGTGACGAGCGTGAGTCGCGCCAGTGGGACAGCAGGCGGGCGCCGAAGCGTTCCTCGACGAACTCGGTGGCGTCGATGCCGAAGGCGATGTCCGCGGCCAGGTACGGCTCCTGCTCCAGCAGCCCGCCGATGACGTCGTGCCGCACGATCTGCTCGTGTACCGCGTCGGCCTCCACGTGCTCGTCGTAGAAGTGCTGGGCGGCCGATCCGGCGCCTGCCCGGCGCATGGCCTCGGCGAGCCGTCGCGAGCCGGGGGAGGAGGTGATCTCGACCGCCGCGAAGTGGCCCACGAGGGCGCCCCGCAGGCTGCGGTGCAGGCCGAACAGGGACATCATGTTCACCGTGACCAGGGCCTCGGCGGAGGCGGCACCGAGGTAGCGGCCGTAGGTGGTGTCCAGGCCGAGGTCCGTCATCAGGTCCGCGAACAGGCGGGCGTGGACGCGGTCCGCGCGGCCGCCGCCCCACTCGTCGAACTCGACGGCGGCCATCGCCGCCTTCGCCCGGCCCCACAGCCTCGGCAGCACCCAGGCGTGCGGGTCGGCCTCCTTCAGGTGGTACAGGGAGCGCTGGGCCGCGTACTCGCGCAGGTGCCACAGTTCGCCCTCGTCGCGCAGGAAGTGGCTGACGCCCTTGCCGTCGACCGGCTCGACCAGGAGAGGGGCCAGGGCGTCGTCGACGCTGTCGTGCACCTGGGCGTCGGAGCGCAGCGCGGACAGGAACCGGTGCTCCATCGCCGCGCGGACGCGCAGCAGGTCCGGGTCCCACTCGCGCTCGGGCGGCACGGCCGCGAACCCGCGGTAGTGCAGCTCGTAGCACAGATAGAGGGCGAGCTGGAGGTCGTCGCCGTACACCTCGGCGCGGGCGACCTCCTCCAGGCGGGGCAGCCGGCCGGCGCCCCGCAGATATGCCTCGACACCCCGGCTCAGGGGGCCGCGTGGGGTGGGCAGTCGTGGTCCTTCGTGCTCCATGGCCTCCGGGTACCCGCCCGGGGCCCAAGGTCACCCGCGGCGCGGGCCCGCCCACGGTCCCGGGGCTCCGACGCGGCGTTCACGGCCCCGGTGGATGCCGACGGGGGCAGCCGGCCGCGGTCGGGCGGGCTCCTGGGGCGGCGGTGCCGCTCGCGCCCCGTTTCCGGCGGTCCGCCGCAGCGGCAGTACCGGCCTCACGCCCGGCCCCCGGCTGGCCGCGCGCAGCGGCGGACGTCCGCCGATCGCCTGCTCGCCGTGCCCGCGGACACGCGCGGGCCCGGGTCGGTCCGGACGGATGCGTCCGGCCGGCCCGGGCCCGGGCCCGTGATCCCGCTCAGTCGCCCTCGGACTCCTCCTGGGCGCGGGCGTTCGGGGTGATGGCCTCGCCGGCCTCGCCCCGGTGGCGCCGCTGCCGGGCGTCGTCGTGCGTGCGCGTCTCGGCGTCCTCGATCTCGCTCATGACCTCTTCGAGTGCCGTCTCGGGCTTCTCGCCCGAGCTGTCGCCGTGCTTGTCGTGGGACACGGGTTCTCCTTTCTGCGTCGTTCTCCGTCGTTCACTGCGAGGCGGTGGCGATGCGCAGCGGCACCGCCTCGGCGGGAGCCGGTGCCTCCTCCCGCCGTGCCACCTCGGCCCACCAGGACGGCCCGTCCTCGATGTGCCGCAGCAGCACGCCCTCGCGGATCGCCCAGGGGCACACCGTCACGGACTTGATGCCGCTCAGCTTCATCGCCGTGTGCCCCACGACCGCGCCGGCCAGACTCTGGGCGGCCCGCGGCGCGGAGATGCCGGGCAGGGCGGCCCGCTCGGCGGCGGGCAGGGCGGCCAGCCGGCCGATGGCCTCGCGCAGCTGCGCGCGGCTCAGCTCCCGGTCGACGAACGGGCCCCGGCGGCCGGGGGCCGCGCCGCACAACCGTCCCAGCTGCTGGAAGGTGCGGGAGGTGGCGACCGCGGTGCGCGGGCCCTCCCAGCGGATCCGGGCCGCCACGTCCCGCAGCTCGTGGCGGACCTTGCGGCGCAACCGGCGCACCCGCTCGGGCGACGGCGGATCCTCGTCCTCGAAGAAGTCGTGGGTGAGCCGCCGCGCGCCCAGGGGCAGGGACGCCACGAAGTCGGGGAGCCGGCCGCGCCCGAAGGCGACCTCCAGGGTGCCGCCACCGATGTCGAGCAGGGCGAGCGGCCCCGACCGCCAGCCCATCCACCGCCGCGCCCCGAGGAACGTCAGCTCGGCCTCGACCTCGCCGGGCAGGGTGCACAGGTCGACACCGGTCCGGGACCGCACGGCGTGCAGCACCTCCTGCCGGTTCGGCGCGTTGCGCACCACGGCGGTGGCGAAGGCCGGCGGCCCGCCCGCGCCCCAGCGGGCGGCGGTCCGGCCGGCCTCGGCGACCGCGTCGACCAGCGACTCCACGGCCTGCTCCGGGATGGCTCCCCCGTGCGGGACCTGCTCGGACAGCCTCAGCCGCCACTTGGCGGTGTGCACGGGCAGCGGGACTCCGCCCACCGCGTCCGCGACCATGAGTCTGACCGTGTTCGATCCCACGTCCACCACGCTGATCCGCATGGCCGGTGGGTACCCACTTACCGGGCGTGCCAACAGGGTCACCCTCGCCGAGCCCTCTTGTATTCCTTGACTGGCATATAACCGGCGAGGCATAGTCGGTGCCATGTCCGACGCCGCCCTGTGGACCGCGCTCGCCGATCCCCACCGGCGGGCCATCGTCGCGCTGCTCCTGGAGGGGCCCCGGCCCGTCGGGGAGATCGCCGAGCGGTGCGGACTGAGCCAGCCCAGCGCCTCCAAGCACCTGAGGGTGCTGCGCGATGCGGGCCTGGTCCGGGTGCGGCAGGACGCGCAGCGCCGGGTCCACGCCCTGGACCCGGCCCCCATCGCCGCGCTCGACGCCTGGCTCGCCCCCTACCGCAAGCTCTGGAACGAGAGCCTCGACGCCCTGGGCCGCCGCCTCGACCGGGCGGACCGGCCGTCCGGGCCGCCCGCACCGAAGGACTGATCCACCATGACCGCCGACGTGACCGGTACCTACCTGACTCTGGACGACGGGCGCCCCGCCGTCCGCTTCACCCGCCTCTACGACCACCCCGTCGAGCTTGTCTGGGCGTTCGTCACCGACCCGGACGAGCTGGAGCGCTGGTTCCCCTCCCGCGCCGAGATCGAGCTGCGTCCCGGGGGCGCCGTGACCTTCAGCGGCGATCCGCACCTGGCGGACTCCACGGGCCGGGTGATCGCCGTGGACCCGCCCCGGCACCTGTCGTTCGAGTGGAGCGGGGACGAGGTGCACTTCGACCTGGAGGCGGCACAGGACGGGCGCACCCGCTTCACCCTCACGAACGTCCTCATGGCCGAGGACACCGCCGCCCGCAACGGCGCGGGCTGGGAGCTCTGCCTGGCCGCACTGGACGCCCGGGCCCGCGGCGAGGACCACCCCGGGCCCCACGCCGGGGCCGAGGCACCATGGAAGGGGCTCTACGAGGCGTACGTCGCCGCCGGGCTCCCGTCCGGCGCCCCGGTCCCCGGGCAGGACTGAACAGGACTGAGACGTCACGCCATCTGGCGGCGCACCAGCTCGTGCAGCCGGCCGCCGGTCTCGGCGAGCAGCTGTGCGGGCGGGCCCTGCTGGACGACCTTGCCGTCCTCCATCACCACCACCCGGTCGGCGTCCAGCACGGTGGACAGCCGGTGCGCGATGACGACGCGCGTGGCGTTGAGGGCTTTGGTGCTCTCGATGACGGTGCGCTGCGTCTCGTTGTCGAGGGCGCTGGTCGCCTCGTCGAAGAACAGGATGCGCGGCCGGCGGATCAGCGCCTGGGCGATCATCAGCCGCTGGCGCTGGCCGCCGGAGACCGCTCCGCTGCCGGAGACGATGGTGTGCAGGCCCATCGGCATCCGCTTGATGTCCTCGGCCAGGCCCGCCATCTCGGCCGCCGCCATCGCCTCCTCCGGCGTGTACGCCTCGGTGCCGCAGATGACGTCCAGGATCGAGCCGGTGAACGGCTGCGCGTGCTGCAGCACCACACCGCACTGGCGGCGCACCGCCGACTGATCCAGAGCCGCCAGGTCCTGACCGTCGTACAGCACACTGCCGGACACGGGACGGTCGAAACCGATCAGCAGGCGAAGCAGGGTCGACTTGCCGCAGCCACTCGGGCCGACGATCGCCACGAACTCGCCCGGCCGCGCCTCGAACGACACCTCGTCCAGCACCAGCGGACCGTCGTCCGTGTACCGGAAGGACACCCGCCGGGCCTCGATCGCGCCGGTCAGCGGACCCGGCCGGGTGCTCGCTGCCCGCACCTCGGGTGTGGCGTCCAGCACCGGCCTGATCTCCTCGAACAGCGGCAGCGCCGCCACCGCGGAGACGAACGCGCCGGTCAGCTGGGTCACGGAGGTCAGCAGCATCGTCACCGAGGTGTTGAACGTCAGGAACGCCGCCGCCGACATCGAGCCGCGGGCCGGACCGGCCAGCAGCATGAACATCAGCAGGGTGCACAGCGGCAGGTACACCGCGCCCAGCACCGAGGTGACGTTCTTGATCCGGCCCACCTTCTGCTGGAGTTCCCGGCTGCGCGCGAACTGGGACGCCCACGCGGCGTAGGCGTAGTTCTCCGCCGCCGCCACCCGCAGCTTGGGCAGGCCCCGCAGGGTCTGGAACGCCTGGTTGTTCAGCTTGTTCGACAGCACCACCAGCCGCCGCTGCCAGCGCACCTGCCACAGCCCCAGCCCCAGGAACACGGCCGCGACGACGACGAGCACGCCGATCGCGGCCATCGCCATGGGCACGCTGAACCAGAACAGCAGCCCCAGGTTCATCGCCCCGACCGTCACCGACTGGGCGACGGTCGGCCCGACGCCCGCCAGCAGTCTGCGGATGGCGCTGATGCCCATGGCCGCGCTGGCCAGTTCGCCCGTGGAGCGTTCGGTGAAGAACGTCGTCGGCAGCCTCAGCAACCGGTCCCACACGGCCGGCTGGAGCGTGGCCTCGATCCGGCCCTCCAGCCGCAGGATGGTCAGGTTCTGCAGCAGCATGAAGGCGGCGGCGACCACGCTGCTCAGCATCACCGCCAGACACACCTGCACGATCAGCCCGGTCTGCGCCCTCGGCACGAACTCGCCGAGCACCTTGCCCGTGGCGAGGGGCACCAGCGCCCCGATCGCCACCGTGACCAGGCCGCTGAGCAGCAGGGCCGTCAGATCACCGCGCATGCCCCGCACGCAGAACCGCAGCAGCCCCAGCGGCCCGAGCCCCCGCTCGGGCAGGGGACGGTAGAACATCACCGCCCGCGGCTCGAACTCGTCGGCGTTGGCCTTCTCGACCGGCGTCTCACGGCCCGTCGACGGGTGCACCGCCACGTAGCCGCCGCGCCGCCACAGCAGTGCCACCGGCGCACCCGACAGGGCCCGCCGGCCGACCAGCGGCCCCACGTCGTCCCGCCACCAGCGGCCGTCCAGCCGCACCGCCCGGGTGCGGACGCGGGAGGCCAGGGCGATCTGCTCCACCGGGTCGAGGCGGTCCCCGCCCGTTCCCTTCTGGGTGGGCTCGGTGAGGGGGATGCCCGCCGCCCGCCCGACCAGCCTGCACGCCGCGTACGTCGCGTCGGCGTCCGCGGCGGTGGGCGTCCGGGCGGAGCGCCCGCCGATGGACGCGAGCAGGGTCCGGTCGGCCTCGGCGCGCACCGCCTCACCGGCCTTGATGCCCTCGGCGGTGCGGGTCTCGTGGGTGCGCTCCAGCTGCTCGATCCAGCGGTCGAGCGTGGTCAGCAGCCGGTACTGCTGGTCCACCATGGACTGCCACAACGCGGGGTCCATCAGCAGGCCCGCCGCCGCCTCGGCCCCGTACAGGGAGCCGTACTGCACGCTGCCCGGCGGGACCTGCATCCAGAACACGTCGTCGTCGGTGGGCGCGGCGGCCCGCTCGGTGGCCATCGGCGCCTGGAAGAGGATCGACAGACTGCGGCCGACCCCGAGGGCCAGCGCGTACTCCAGCGGACTCGTCGTCGGCGGCACGTACTGCGGGGTGCCGTACTCGTCGTAGGACCAGGTCGCGGTGTTCGCCGGCTGGTACAGCTCGCGCAGGCCGATGCGGTGCACCACGCAGTCCCGCAGCGGCCGGGCCACCAGCGTGTGCTGCGGGCCCGCCACCGGTCCGAGCACCAGCGACCCGGCCTCCAGCCGTCCGAGGTGGTGCCAGTGGCCCTGCTGCCCGGCGTCGACCGCGAACAGGTCCAGCTCCCCGGACACGACCAGCCACAGCACCTGCGGGCCCTCGAGGTCCAGGCGGGTGAACCCGGCGCAGTCGACGCGCGAACCCAGCTGCCCGAACGCACCCAGCACCAGGTCGCCGTGGTGCCCTTCGTGAACGGCCGTCATCTCACCGCTCCCTGACCAGTGCCGCGTAGGCGCCGCCGCGCGCCACCAGGTCCTCGTGCCGTCCCCGCTCCACGACCGTGCCGTGCTCCAGGACGACGATCTCGTCGCTGTCGCGCACGGTGCTGAGCCGGTGCGCGATCACCACGCAGGCGCAGCCGCGCCGGCGCAGGTTGTCCATCACGACCAGCTCGGTCTCCGCGTCCAGCGCGCTCGTCACCTCGTCGAGCACCAGGATGCTCGGGCGGCGCACCAGCGCCCGCGCGATCTCCAGACGCTGGCGCTGCCCGCCGGAGAAGTTCCGCCCGTCCTGCTCGACCCTGCTGTGGATGCCGCCCGGGCGGCGTGCGACCACGTCGTCCAGGGCGGCGTCGCGCAGCGCGTCCTCCACCGCCTCGTCCGGGACGGACGGGTCCCACAGCGCCACGTTGTCGCGGACCGTGCCCTCGAACAGGAACACGTCCTGGTCGACGAAGGAGACGGACGCGGCCAACGCCCCGCGGGGGATGTCCTCGATGCGCTGCCCGTCGATGCGGATCACGCCCTCCCACGGCGCGTACAGCCCGGAGATCAGCCGGGACACCGTGGACTTGCCGGAGCCCGAGCCGCCGACCAGCGCCACCTGCTGCCCGGGTCCGACGGTCAGGTCGAAGCCGCTCAGCAGCGGCTTGTCGAGCGGGCTGTAGCCGAAGGTGATGTTCTCCAGCTCCACATGGCCCTGCAGCCGCCGCGTCGACTCGCCCGCGCCGGGCCGCCCGTAGAGCGGGTCGGCCTGGAAGTTCTCCACGTCCTTCAGCCGGGCCACGTCGGCGGCGAAGTCCTGGATACGGCCCGCCACGCCGTTCAGCCGGGTCAGCGGCGCGGTGAAGCGCGTGACCAGCGCCTGGAAGGCGACCAGCAGGCCGACCGAGATGTGGCCCTCGACGGCGCGCATGCCGCCGATCCAGAGGATCAGCGCGCTGTTCAGGGTGGCGAGCGTCGGCGCGACCACGCCCAGCCAGGCGCTCGGCACCCCCAGCCGCTGCTGCTCCTCCAGCGTGGTCGCGTGCTGCCCGGCCCACTTGCGGAAGTAGCCGTCCTCGCCGCCGGTGGCCTTCATCGTCTCGATGAGCTGGAGCCCGGTGTAGGCGGTGTTGGTGAGCCGGGCCGTGTCGGCGCGCAGCTTCGCGGTGCGGGTGGCGCGCAGCCGTACGACGACCCGCATGGCGACGATGTTCAGCAGGGCCACGCCGATGCCGACGAACGTCAGCTGCGGGTCGTAGGTGTACAGCAGGACCGCGTACAGCACGACGACGATCGCGTCGACGCCCGCCGCCGCCAGGTCACGGGACAGGGTCTCGGCCACGGCGTCGTTGGACTGCAGCCGCTGCACCAGGTCGGCCGGGCTGCGCTGGGAGAAGAACGTCACCGGCAGCCGCAGCAGATGGCGCAGGAAGCGGGCGCTGGAGAGCGTGGAGGAGATGATCCGGCCGTGCAGCAGATTGGCCTGCTGCAACCAGGTCAGCACCACGGTCAGCAGCACGCACGCCGTCATCGACGTGAACAGCACCCCGAGCAGCGAGGTCTTGCCGCCGATCAGGAACTCGTCGATGTAGGTGCGGCTGAGCGCGGGCACGGCGGCGCCGACCGCCACCAGCAGCAGACTCGCCAGCACGGCGGCCGGCAGGGTGCCCGCGGTACCGCGCAGCCGGGCCGGCATCGCGCCCAGGACCCCGGGCCTGCGCCCGCCCCGGGTGAAGCCCTCACCGGGCTCCATCACCAGCACGACGCCGGTGAAACTCCCGTCGAAGTCCTCCATGGGGACGAACCGGCGGCCCTTGCCGGGGTCGTTGATGTACACGCCGCGGCGGCCGAAGCGCCGGCCCATGCCGTCGTAGACGACGTAGTGGTTGAACTCCCAGAACAGGACGGCGGGCGCGGTCACCTCGGCGAGGGCGGCCAGGTCCATCTGCATGCCCTTGGCGGTCAGGCCGTAGGAACGGGCCGCCTTCAGCAGGTTGCTGGCGCGCGAGCCGTCGCGGGAGACACCGCAGGCGATGCGCAGTTCCTCCAGCGGTACGTGCTTGCCGTAGTGGCCGAGCACCATCGCCAGCGAGGCGGCGCCGCACTCGACGGCCTCCATCTGGAGCACGGTAGGGGTGCGGACGGTCCTCGCCGCGGCCTTCGGCACCTTGCGCGCGGGCGGCGCGGCGCGGCGCCCGCCGCCCTTCCTGCGCTGTGCGGTCGCGCTCACGGCAGCAGCCAGTCGACGGGACGCTGGTCGCTCAACCGGATCGAGGCGGAGGCCTGCGTCATGGACTCCAGCCGGAAGGGCGGCCCGTCGGCGGAGGACCACCGGTAGCCGCTCTTCGTGGCGGACGACCTGTCCAGCGTCACCGTGACGGCCACCGGCCTGCCCTTCTCGCTGAGCTGCTCGCCGAGCCGGCTGTCACCGAGGAACGCGGCGATCTGCTGGGGGGACTGCGCCGAGCGGTCCACCGACTTCACGTGGCCGCGCAGCACGCCGTACTCCTGGGTCGGCACCGACTGCACGGTGAGGTCGACGGCGGCGCCGTCGGGGATGGACGCGGCGTTCTGGGCGGGGACGTACACGGTCGCGCTGAGCGGGTCCGAGGAGTGGGCGACCTTCTCCACGGCGGCGACGTCCGCGCCGGTGCGGATGATCTGCCCGGCGGTCGCGGCGAGCGCCGAGACCCGCCCGGCGTCGAGGGTGCGCACCACGGCCTCCCCTTGTGCGGTACGGACCTTGAGCACGGGGGAGCGGGCGGGCAGCCGCCGGCCCTGCTCGGTGAGCACCTGGGTGACCTGCCCCGTGACGGGGCTCTGCAGGACGTAACTGCCCTGCCCGTGCGTGAGCACGGCGGGCGCGGACACGGTGGAGGCCACCGACCCGGTCACCGCCCACACCGCGGCGGCGGCCATCACCACCAGCGTCACGGACAGCACGAGCCAGCCCTGCGGGCGTGCGAAACGCACCGGCAGGTCGAGTTCCTCCGGCGACTGGAGCTTGGCGAGGGCCTGTTGGCGGAACTGCAAGGGAACTTCCCTCACCCGTAGAAGAGGTACTGGCGGCCGTGACGGGGGCGGTCACGGCAGCCGAAGATCCCGGAACCGCCGGCTGCGGCTCCGGGAGTCAACGGCACTGGGGCTCGATCAGAGACCGGCGACCAGGTTGGTGACCGGGGCCGTGTTCAGGCCGGTGACGCCCTCGACGGTGCCGACGGCCGTGTCGATGAGGCCGGCGACCGGAGCGATGCCGTTCACCGTGTCGGTGACGGTGTTCACGGCGTTCACGGACAGGCCGCCGGAAACGGCGTCGAGCTCGGCGTCGGCGATCTCGACGGTCTCAACCTGGGGGGTGGAGTTCATGATGGAACTTCCCTTCGTATGGATAACTCATCAAGGGGGGAGCGGCCCCCTCTGGGGACAGACGACGGCCGCGACCACGAGTGCCGGGCGCACGTTTCCGGACGCCCTCCGCGGCCCCCGCGGTGCGATGGATCAAAGCACGCCGCAGGCGCGGGCTTCCAATCAATCAACCGCCTCACCAGGCAACTTGTGGACCGGAGGCTCTCGCCCGTGCAGATCCGTGCACGGCTCGACGGCGACTTCTTCACATGCCCCACGGCATCGGCGCATTCCGGCCCTTGCGCCGTGCGACGGCGAATCCGGCACTCCCGCCCCAAAGGCGTGAGCGCCCCATCCCGCCTGTGGACAACCCGGCGCACGGTGACCGGGTTGAGCATGCGATGTGCAGATTCGCGGAAGCCGGGATTCAACTTAGCTTTCACGACACAGCGTTGCCGGACGGGCACGGACCGTCGTGCCGCGCGGCGGGGTGGCGGCGCGGTCCGCTGAAAGGCCGTCACGACGGGAGAGCCGGCCGATTCCGGGGCCGAGGGGACCACTTGCAATCGGGATTGAACGCCCCGCGCGGCCGCTGCGTACCAACAGCCATCCAGGCGCCCCCAAGACGCTGCCGGACGGCGGCACCGCTCCGTCCCCCAGGAGGAGAGAAGTTTGAGTCACAAGCGAATCCCGAAGCGCAAGGCCGCGATAGCGGCGGGCAGCGTGGTGGCGCTCGGCGCGGCAGCGATCCTGCTCCCCAACGCCAACGCCTCGCAGGACGGTTCGTCCGGCGACGCGGCGGCCGCGCCCAGGACCCTGAAGGCGGGCGACGCCTCGGAACTCGCCGCGCAGCTGTCCGGTCTCCTCGGAGAGGCGTTCGGCGGCTCCTACTACGACGGCGACAGCCGGCAGCTCGTCGTCAACGTCGTACCGGGCGACGACAACAACGTGATCGTGCAGGCCAAGGCCGCCGGCGCGCAGGTCCGCGAGGTGGACAACAGCTGGTCCGAGCTGAAGGACGGGGCGTCGACGCTCAAGTCCGAGGCGACCATCGCGGGCACCTCGTGGTCGATCGACCCGCGCACCAACAAGCTCCTCGTGACCGCCGACAGCACCGTGACCGGTGCCAAGTGGAACCGGCTGGAGTCCACCGTGCGCGGCCTCGGCGCCGGCATGGCGACCCTGAAGAAGTCCTCCGGCACCTTCAAGCCGTTCGTCTCCGGCGGCGACGCCATCTTCGCCGGCGGCTCGCGCTGCTCCCTCGGCTTCAACGTCACCGCGGGCGACGGATCCCCGGCCTTCCTGACGGCCGGTCACTGCACGCTCGGCGGCAACGAGTGGTCCGACACACAGGGCGGCGCACCGATCGCCACGGTCGACCAGTCGACCTTCCCGGGCAACGGCGACTTCGCACTCGTGAAGTACGACGACCCGGCGACCCAGGCGCCCAGCGAGGTCGACACGGGGAACCAGACCGTCCAGATCAGCGGGGCCGCCGAGGCGACCGTGGGCCAGCAGGTGTTCCGGATGGGCAGCACCACCGGGCTCAACGACGGCCAGGTCCTCGGTCTCGACGCCACGGTGAACTACCCCGAGGGCACCGTCACCGGGCTCATCCAGACCGACGTGTGCGCCGAGCCCGGCGACAGCGGCGGCTCGCTGTTCACCCAGGACGGTCTCGCCATCGGCCTGACCTCCGGCGGCAGCGGCGACTGCACGGCGGGCGGCGAGACGTTCTTCCAGCCGGTGACCACCGCCCTGGAGGCGGTCGGCGCGACCCTCGGTGCGGGCGGCGGTGCCGGAGCGGGCGGCGACGCGGGCGCCGGTGACGAGGCCGGTGACGAGGCCGGTACCGGCCAGGAAGCCGGAGCAGGCGAGGAGGCGGGCGCCGGGAACGACGCCGGTGCCGGTCAGGAGGCGGGCGCGGGCCAGGAGGCCGGCGCGGGTCAGGACGCGGGCCGGGGGGCCGGAGACCACTCCGAGCTGACCGAGTCCCGGTAAACGCCGCCCACCCCCACCCCTCCCGCACGGCCGGTCCGGACCCGCCCCCTTCCCACGGCGGCGACCGGACCGGCCCGTCGGCGTTCCGGCCCGGACGTGGCGGGGCCGTCCCTAGCCGACCGCCCTGATCAGCAACACGGCGATGTCGTCGAGGCGTTCGTCGCCGTCCACCTCGTGCCGGACCTCGCGCACGAGACGGTCGGCCAGTTCGTCCAGCGGCAGGTCCCCCGCCTCGGTCAGCCGCCTGCCCAGGTCCGCCAGGGCGTCCTCGAAGTCCGTGCCGGGCGACTCCACCAGCCCGTCGGTGTAGAGGACGAGCAGCGAGCCGGGCGGCAGGGCGACCTCCGTCGTCGGGTACACCGCGGAGGCGTCGATGCCGAGGAGCGGGCCGCCGGCCAGGTCCAGGACGCGCACCCGGCCGTCCGGGCGTCTCAGCAGCGGCGGCGGGTGCCCGGCCCGGGACATCACCGCACGGCCGTGCGCCGGGTCGAGCCGCAGGTACAGGCAGCTGGCGAACAGGTCGGAACCCAGGTCCAGCAGCAGCTGGTTGGTGCTGCGCATGACCTCCTCGGGCGCCTGGCCGACGGTGGTGTACGCGCGCACCGCGGTACGCACCTGCCCCATCAGCCCGGCCGCGGTGACGTTGTGGCCCTGCACGTCGCCGATCACCGCCGCGGCCAGGCCCTGGCTGCCCACGAGGTCGTAGAAGTCACCGCCGATCTCCATGCCCCGGGTGGCCGGCAGGTAGCGGCCGGTGGCCTCGATGCCGGGCAGCGCGGGCAGCGAGTGCGGCAGCAGCGCCTCCTGCAGGCCGTGCGCGAGCCGGTGCTTGGCGTCGTAGAGCAGCGCGCGCTCCAGCGCCTGGGCGATCAGCCCGGCCAGGCTGGTCATGATCGCCCGTTCCTCGGTCGGGAAGGGGTGCGGCTCGGCGTAGGAGAGCACACAGGTCCCCACGGGCCGGCCCTGCGCGATCAGCGGCAGGTAGGCCCACGCCGCGAATCCGTCCGGAGTGGCGTGGCGCGCCGGGTACAGGCGCTCCAGCTGCTCCTGCGACTCGAAGAAGGCGGGCACGCCGGTCCGCAGCACCTGGGTGCCGGGCGTCGACTCGGTCAGGGGCAGGCCGTCGAACCGTTCCACCACGTGCGCGTCCGGATACCCGCGGTGCCCGAGCACCTGCATCCGGTTCGCCCGCGACCCCAGCAGCACCAGGGCCTGGCTGCCGACGGCCGGGGCGATCTCGTCGGCGACCAGCTGCACCACGTCCTGCACCCCGACCGCCTCGGTGAGCGCGCCCGCCAGGTTCAGCACCTGAGAGATGGTGACCAGCCGGGAGGGCGTCCCCTCCGGCGGCGGCACCGTGCGGTTCATCTCGGACACGGCCCGGGACCGGGTGATGCGTACGCTCAGACCGGTGGTGCTCGGGTGGAGCCGGAAGGACAGCCATTCGCCGGGCGGGCGCAGCGCCACGAACGAGGTGCTGTGCTGGCTCATCAGGGCGGCCCGGTAACGGTCCTCGTACACCGGGTCGTTGAGCCAGGGCACCGACGCCCACAACTGGGTGCCCAGCAACCGGCTGACGGGGACGTTCAGCAGCTCGGCCGCCGCCGCGTTGACGAAGCCGATCCGGCCGTGCAGGTCCAGGGAGACCAGGCCGTAGGGCAGCCGGCCGACCATCCGGGCCGCCTCGACCGTGCCCAGCGAGCCCGCCATGCCGCCCACCAGGGGAGCGGCCACCAGATCCGTCTCGGGGTGCGGCGGGACGCTGTGCTCGGCGGCCCGCTGCAGCCGTACGGCCAGCCGGCCGCACGCCGCCGTCAGATGGTCGCGCTCGTGGTCGGACAGCTGCGGCGGGTGCGCCCCCGGCCAGGTCACGAACACCGCGCCGTAGACGGTGGAGTCGGTGGCGATCGGCACGGCCGCCAGCGCGAACGGGTAGGGCAGGACCATGGCGATGCGGGGGTAGCGGCGGGCCATCTCCTCCTCGCCGCCCACCCAGACCAGACGCCGCTCGCGGGCCGCGTCGGCCACCGGGATGGGCGCGCTCAGCCCCACCCGCTCCCAGGGTGCGGCGAACGCCCGGGGCAGACCGGCCATCACCGCCATCTCCAGCACCGGCTGGTCCCGTGCGAGCAGGTAGACCGCGCCGGAGTGGGCGTGCACCTCGTCCATCATCGAGGCCAGCGCGAGCGACAGCAGGGGGCGTCCGACCGGCATCCTGGCGGTTGCCGGCGCCTGCGGGGACGCCTCACCGTCGGACACGCCGACCACCTCCTCGCACCGGCCTGGCGGCCGGGCCCAGAACAAATCTGCCCCCTGGCGGGCCGTCCCGCACGACGAACCGTGCCGCGCCGGCCCCGGCTCGCGGCCCACCCGAGACCCTCCTGCCGCGCACCCGGCGCGACGACGTGTCCGGTGCCCCCCGGCGGCGGCGTCCGCGACGCCCTTCCACGGACCGCCCACAGGGGCTGCGCAGGGGTCTCATAAGCGCTGTAATGGCCAACGTGGTCAGTCAGGGCGCCCCAGAACGCGGAACGCGAACCTCGCGTGTCGAAGGTGCCCTTCAGGCGATCGCGGCCGATCAGGAGTCACCCGAACGGGTGCGTCGCGTCCTCGAACAGGCCCTGGTCTACGCGGGTGCGGTTCTCGCCACCGTGTACGCCCCCGGCAACGAGGGCGAACTGCTGTGCCTGGTGGAGTCGGCCGGAGCGCCGCGGACCCTGTACGGACTGCGCGACAGCTATCCGCGCGCCGGACGGTCCCCGGTCGCCGAGGCACATCGCACGGGACGGCCGGTCGTGCTGGACCCGGTGGACCTGGCCGGCCACGCCGAGGCGCGGCGCGTGGCCTCCGGGGACTTCCACCTCCTCGCCCTGCCGCTGCCGGCCTCCGGCGCCGACGAGGGCGGCTGCCTGCTCGCCGTGACCGAACACGCCGGCGGGTTCGACGCCGAGGACCGGGCCTGCCTGGAGCGGGTCGCGGACGCGGTCGGCCTCACCGCCCCGACGGCCCCCGCCGAGGGCGCGGAGCTGCCGCCGGGCGCGTTCAGCCTCGCCATGGACAGCGGACGCGTCCGCGTCGGGGACGATCTGCTCGCCCTGTTCGGACTGGACCCCGCCGCGTTCGACGGCCGGGTGGAGACCCTGCTCGGGCTGGCCGTGCCGGAGGACCTTCCGTCGCTGATGTCGGTCGTGGAGGCCGACCACATGTCCATCGGCGACCGGGAGCTGGAGTTCCGGGTGCTCCAGCCCACCGGGCCGCCGAAGTGGCTGCGGCTGCGCGGGCGCCTGGTGCCCGGCGGGGACGGCCGTCCCGCCCGGCTCGTCGGCACCGTCGCGGACGTGTCCACGCTGCGCTCCGACGTCACCGACGTGGCCCGCGTCCAGCGCCTCGCCGCCGCCCTGGCCACCGCCGTCACCGTCCGCGACGTCGGCCGGGCCGTGGTCGCCGCGTTGCGCCGCCCGCTGCGGGCCGACCGGATCGCGCTCGCCGAGCTGGAGGGCGACCGGCTGGTCGTCACCGTCCTCGACCCGCCCGAACCCGAGGCCTGGCCCGAGGTGTGGCGCACGGAGTGGCGCGGCGAGTGGCCCGACGCGCCCGTGCGTTCCATGCCGACCCTGGCCGCCGCGCTGCGCGAGGGCCGGGCCCGCAGCTGGCCCGCGGGCAGCCCCCTCGAGCCCTCGCTTGCCGAGGTCGGTCCCGGCGGCCTCGCCGTCCTGCCGCTGCCCGCCGGGAACCGCATGGCCGGCGCCTGCCTGATCGGCTGGGACACCCCGCACGACTTCGGCTCCGACGAACGCGCCCTGCTCACCGCCTGCGCCGGACTCGCCGGGCAGGCCCTGATGCGGGCCCGGGCCTTCGACGCCGAGCACGAACTGGTCGGCATGCTGCAGCGCCAGCTGCTTCCCCGCCGCCTGCCCCGGCTGCCCGGTGCGGTGGCCGTCGCCCGCTACCTGCCCAGCACGGCAGGGCTGGAACTGGGCGGCGACTGGTACGACGTCATCCCGCTCCCCGACCACCACGTCGCCCTCGTCATCGGCGACGTCCAGGGGCACAGCGCCGGGGCGGCGACGCTCATGGGCCAGATGCGCACGGCACTGCGCGCCTACGCCGTCGAGGGGCACCCGCCGGACGTGGTGGTCGGGCACGCCAACCGGCTGCTGATGGACATGGAGAGCGAGCTGTTCGCCACCTGCTGCTACGTCGACCTCGACCTGGAGGAGGGCGCCGCCTGGTGCGTGCGCGCCGGGCACCTGCCGCCCGTGCTCCGCCAGCCGGACGGCCGCACCGAGATCGCGGAGGCCGAGGGCGGCCCACCGCTCGGCGTGATCACCCAGGCCGAGTACCCGATGAGCCCGCTCCGCCTCCAGCCCGGCACGCTCATCGCCCTGGCCACGGACGGGCTGGTGGAGACGCCCGAGTCGGACATCGACGAGGGCATGGCCCACCTGGCGGCGCAGTTCGCCGGCACCGACCCCACCGACCTGGGACTCGTCGCCGACGCCCTCCTCGGCAACGCCCCGCGCAGCGACGACGTGGCCCTGCTCCTGCTGCGCTACGACGGCATGGACCTGCGCCCGCTGCGGGAGAGCTGGACGGTCTGGCGGGTGCCCCAGGCGGTCGGGCACGCCCGCCGCTTCGCCCGGCGCACGCTGCGCTCCTGGGGCGTCACCGAGGACTACGACGCCGCCCTCCTCGTGGTCTCCGAACTCGTCACCAACGCCCTGGTGCACACGGACGGGCAGGTCCGCATGGACCTCACCCTGATCGACGACCGCCTGCGCATCGCCGTCGCCGACGCCTCCCCGCGCACCCCGGTACGGCCGAGGAGCATCGGCTGGGAGGCCACCGGCGGCCGCGGGATCCTGCTCGTCGAGTCGTTGTCGGCCACCTGGGGGACGCTGCCGGTCAGCGGCGGCAAGCAGGTGTGGGCGGAGCTGCCGCTGGGCCGCTGAGCGCGCCCGGCCCGCGGATCAGCCCAGCCGCTTCAGCAGCTCCTGCGCCAGCGGCGCGGAGGACGCCGGGTTCTGGCCGGTGACCAGGTTGCCGTCGGTGACCACGTGCGGCGCCCAGGGCTCACCGGCGCGGACGAGCACGCCGGCCTCGGTGAGGCGGTCCTGGAGCAGCCAGGGCGCACGGTCGGCCAGACCGCCCTGGATCTCCTCGGCGTTGGTGAACGCCGCGACCTCGTGTCCGGCGAACGCGTTCGCCCCGTCGGGCCCGACGGCGGCCAGCAGCGCGGCCGGTCCGTGGCAGACCACGCCGAGCGGCATCCCCGCTTCCAGGGCCCGGGCGAGCAGCCGCCCCGAGTCGCTGTTCACGGCCAGGTCCTCCATCGGGCCGTGGCCGCCGGGGTAGAAGACGGCCGCGAACTCCTCCACCCGGACGTCCTCCAGCCGCACGGGGTGGCGCAGCCCGGAGAAGGACGCGAGCGCCGCGGCGATCCGGTCGGCGTTCTCCCGGCCGCCGTTCACCTCCGGGGCGAGCGACGCGCGGTCGACGGTGGGCACGACGCCACCGGGTGTGGCCACGACGACCTCGTGGCCGGCGTCCCGGAACGCCTCGTAGGGCGCGACGACCTCCTCGGCCCAGAAGCCGGTCGGGTGGGCGGTGCCGTCGGCCAGGGTCCAGGTGTCGGCGCCGGTGACGACGAAGAGGATCTTCGACATGGGGGACTCCAGGGATACGAGCCGCGGTCGGACACCGCGGCGATGACTCGGACACTGACGACCGTAGGACCGCGAACCCCCAGCCTTCCAATGGAACTTTCCATACCTGCCATAGGAATTTTCATGGCACCGAGCGGTACCGTCGGCTCTCGTGAAGCCTCTCGACCCCGTCGGCTCCGCCGGTGCGCCCGCCCAGCCCGACCTCAACCTCCTGCGGACCTTCCTGGCCGTCTACCGGTCCGGTTCCTTCACGGCCGCGGGACAGCTGCTCGGCCTGTCCCAGCCGACCGTCACCACCCAGATCCGCTCGCTGGAGCGGCAGACCCGCCGGGAGCTGTTCGAACGCCTGCACCGCGGCGTCGCCCCCACCGCGGTCGCCCACGAACTCGCGGCCCGTGTCGCCGCCCCGCTCGACGCGCTCGCCGAGGCGACCGGTCACGGGCGGCGACGCGAGGCGACCGCCGAGCCGGTCCACCTGGCCGGCCCCGCCGAACTGCTGGCCACCCGCGCCCTGCCGGCCCTGGCCCCGCTCGTCACCGACGGCGTGCGGCTGCGCGTCACCACGGGCCTGACGGAACCGCTCCTGGAGGAGCTGCGCGCCGGACGCCACGACCTCGTCGTCTCCACCGCCCGGCCGCGCGGCCGCACCCTGTCCGCGGTGCCGCTGACGGACGAGGAGTTCGTCCTGGTCGCCGCGCCCGTGTGGGCCGGCCGGGTCCGCGAGCGCCTGGCCGCCGAGGGGCCCGCGGCCCTCCACGACGTGCCGCTCATCGCGTACGCCGAGGACCTGCCGATCGTGCGGCGCTACTGGCGGCACGTCTTCGGCCGCCGTCTGAACGGGCGCGCGGCCGTCTCCGCGCCCGACCTGCGGGCCGTCCTCGCGCTGGTCGCCGCGGGAGCCGGCTTCAGTGTGCTGCCGCGCTACCTGTGCGCGGCCGAGCTGGACTCCGGCGCACTCGTCCTGCTCGACGCCCCCGAGGACGTGCCGATCAACACCGGCTTCCTCGTTCAGCGGCCCGGGACCCCCGACAACCCGCACGTGGTCCTCGTCCGCGACCGGCTGCTGGCAGCGGCCCGTGACTGGTGAGGAGGCGGGCTCACCCCGACACGGATGAGCCGGCGGCGGAGGGGCGGGGAGCGAACCGAGCCAACGGCCGGACACCGCACGGCAGTCGGAGCGGCGACCCGTCCCCGGGAGCGGGCAGGGGGACCGCCCGTGTTTGCCCGGTTCGTCACCGGACACCCGAAGGAGAGCGGAAACAGAAGGAAGATGATGAGCCGTGACGTCCATGGACCTCCCCGAAAAACCCGCCGCCCGCCACCCTGAGACCGGCTGGTCGACGGCACGCCGCCTGCACGGCAAGAGCCCGGTGCGCACCTGCCTGCCGGCCGTCGAGGACCGGGCCACGGCAGGAGCGGCCCACGCCGGGCCGGAAGGGAACATAGTCCGGGGTGAGGACTGACCCCCACCGGACGAACGCACGGTGACGATCCGGGCAACTCCGCACGTCGGCAACCCGCCGAAGTGATGTTCACAACCGCCGGATCGCGACTAAGGTGAGCCCAATGAAGGCTCTCGTGCTGTCCGGTGGCGCAGGTGCACGGCTGAGGCCGATCACCCACACGTCGGCCGGACAGCTCCTGCCGGTGTCCACCGGTACCCTCGGCGCCCCCCGACGAGCGCGGGCGCGCCGCGACTTCACCACCCGCCTCACCCAGACCGTCGCCCGGTGCCGGGACGAACGGGCCTGCGGGGAGCCGCTGAAGCGGCGCGGCGCCCGAGGACACGCATGAGGTGGCTGGTCACCGGCGCGGGCGGCATGCTCGGCCGCGACGTCGTCGAGGAACTGACCCGGCGCGGAGGGACGGTGACCGCGCTCGACCGCGCCGCCCTCGACATCACGAACCCTCGCGCCGTCGACGCCACGGTGCGCGAGCACGGCCCCGGCGTGGTCGTGAACTGCGCCGCGTACACGGCCGTCGACGACGCCGAGACCGCCGAGGCGCGGGCGCGGGAGATCAACGGTGACGGCCCGCGGCTGCTGGCCCGGGCCTGCGCCGCGCACGGCGCGCGCCTGATCCACGTCTCCACGGACTACGTCTTCTCCGGGGTGGCCCGCACCACCCCCTACCCGGAGGACCACCCGACGGGCCCGCGCACCGCCTACGGCCGCACCAAACTGGCCGGGGAGCAGGCGGTGCTGGAGGAACTGCCCGGCGCGAGCGCGGTGGTGCGCACCGCCTGGCTCTACGGCGCCCACGGCCGCAACTTCGTCCGGACCATGATCGAGCTGGAGTCACGCCGCGACACCCTCGACGTCGTCGACGACCAGCGCGGCCAGCCCACCTGGAGCGCCGACGTGGCCGAGCGGATCGCCGACCTCGGCCCCCGGCTCGCGACCGGCGGGCACGGCGTCTTCCACGCCACGAACCGCGGCGAGGCCAGCTGGTACGAGCTGGCCCGCGAGGTGTTCTCCCTCATCGGCGCCGACCCCGACCGGGTGCGCCCCACGAGCAGCGCGGCCTTCCCGCGGCCCGCGCCCCGCCCGGCGTACAGCGCCCTCGCACACCGCCGGTGGCCGGAGATCGGCCTGCCCCGGCCGCGCGACTGGCGCGCCGCCCTGCACGAAGCACTGCCCCGTATCCGCAAGGAAGGTCTCCCTCGTGAAACGCCATGAGTTCCTCCGGGAACTGCACAAGGTCAGCGCCAACCGGAACTACCTGGAGATCGGCGTCAACGACGGGCGCAGCCTGACGCTGTCCCGCGTGCCCAGCATCGCGATCGACCCCGCCTTCAAGGTCGTCTCGGAACTGCGCTGCGACGTCCACCTGGTGAAGGCCACCAGCGACGACTTCTTCGCGCGGGACAACCCGCTGCAGCACCTCAAGGGCGGCCGCCACCCACTGCGCAACCTGCGCCGCGGCCGCAGCCCGATCGGCTACTGGCGCCGCACCACGCTCGACCTGTCCTTCATCGACGGCATGCACCTCTTCGAGTTCGCGCTGCGCGACTTCATGAACGTCGAGAAGCACTCCGACTGGTCGAGCGTGATCGTCCTGGACGACATGCTGCCGCGCAGCGTCGACGAGGCGGCCCGGGACCGGCACACCGACGCCTGGACGGGCGACGTCTACAAGATCACCGAGGTGCTGGCGCGCTACCGCCCCGACCTGGTCACCGTCCTGGTGGACACCGCCCCCACCGGACAGCTCCTCGTCTTCGGCGCCGACCCGGCCAACCGGGTGCTGCACGACAAGTACGACGAGATCATGGCCGAGTACAAGGTGCCCGACCCGCAGAAGGTGCCCGAGGCGATCCTGGAGCGGGCCGGTGCCGTACGCCCCGAGGCCCTGCTGGAGGCGGGCTTCTGGGGTCCGCTCACCCAGGCCCGTAACCGCGGCCTGCCGCGCAGGATCGGCTGGGAGCCGCTGCGCCGCTCGCTGGAGCAGGTCGGCGTCAGCCGCTGACCGCACCGACACGCCACAGGCCCGGACGCCGTACGCGCCCGGGCCTGTGGTGCGTCCGGACGCCGTGCCCCCGGCGGACTTCCAGCGGCGGCCGTACGCTGAGGACGTGCGTCTGCTGCTCATGTCCGACACCCATCTGCCCAAGCGGGCCAAAGCGCTGCCCGCCGCCCTGCTGGACGAACTGCCGCGGGCCGACGTCGTGTTCCATGCCGGGGACTGGGTCGACGCGGACACCCTCGACCTGCTGGAGGACCGCTGCCGGCGGCTCGTCGCGGTGTACGGCAACAACGACGGCCCGGAGTTGCGCGCGCGGCTGCCCGAGGTGGCGTACGCGCAGCTCGGCGGGGTGCGCTTCGGGGTGATCCACGAGACCGGTGCCAAGCAGGGGCGGGAGGCCCGCTGCGCCGCCCGGTTCCCCGGCATCGACGTGCTGGTGTTCGGCCACAGCCACATTCCCTGGGACACCACGGCCCCCTCCGGTCTGCGCCTGCTCAATCCGGGCTCGCCGACGGACCGCCGCCGGCAGCCGCACTGCACGTACATGACCGCCGCCGTCGCCGACGGCCGGCTCGGCGAGGTGGAACTCCACCGCCTGCCGCCCCGCACCCCGGACCGGCCGCGGCTCGGCCGCGGGAAGTGAACCGTCCCCACGAACACGAACCCGCGAGCTGCTGCCCGAGGCGGTGCGGTGGGTTCAGCCGTCGACCGGCGGATGCACGGCGCCCCGTGTCGCACTGAGCGGAGCGCCGCTGCCGCCCCAGCGCACCGCCACGATCTCCGCGGCGACGGACACCGCGACCTCCTCCGGCGTACGCGCCCCGAGGTCCAGCCCGACCGGTGAGCGCAGCCGCGCCAGCTCCCGCCGTGTCAGCCCCGCCGCGGCCAGCCGCTCCGCCCGCTCGGCATGGGTACGGCGGCTGCCCATGGCCCCGATGTACGCGGCCGGCCGGCGCAGCGCCTCGGTCAGCAGCGGCACGTCGAACTTGGGGTCGTGGGTGAGGACGCAGACCACCGTGCGCTCGTCGGTGTCCGTGGCGCGCAGGTACCGGTGCGGCCACTCGGCGACCACCTCGACCCCTTCGGGGAAGCGCCGGGGCGTGGCGAAGACCGGGCGGGCGTCGCAGACGGTGACGCGGTAGCCGAGGAACAGGCCGATCCGCGCCACGGCCGCGGCGTAGTCGATCGCACCGAAGACCAGCATGCGCGGCGGCGGCGCGAAGGACTGCAGGAAGACCCCGACGGAGTCCTCGCGGCGCTGCCCCTGGGGCCCGTAGTGCCGCAGACCGCCCGCGCCCAGGGCCAGTTCACCGCGGGCGTCGGCGGTCACGGCCGCGTCCAGCCCGCTCGCGCCGAGCGTGCCCGAGACCGAGCCGGGCCGGACGGCGAGGGTCGCACCCCGTCGCGCCGGCCCCCCGGTGACCGTCGCCAGCGTCACCGGCTCGCCGGCCGTGACGCAGTCCGCGACCGTGCCGAGGGCCGAGTCCAGCGCGGGCGTGACGGGACGCACCAGCACGGTGATCTCGCCGCCGCAGGTCAGCCCGACGGCGAAGGCGTCCTCGTCGCTGTAGCCGAACGTCTCCAGCCGGGCCTCACCGTCCGCCACCGCCTCCCGCACCAGCTCGAACACCGCGCCCTCGACGCAGCCACCGGACACGCTGCCCACGACCTCGTCGTCCGGCCCGACCGCCATCGCGGCTCCCGCCTCGCGCGGTGCGCTGCGGCTGACCTCGACGACCGTCGCCAGACCGAACGGGATCCCGGCCGCGTACCAGCGGCCGAGCACCGGCAGCACGTCACGCACGAACCGCTCCTCTCCTCGGCCGCCCCCCGGGTACCCCCGCGGCGACCAAATCCGATGCCCCGCGGGAGCGTCTCGAAGGACATGACGCTTCGTGCCCTTGCTCGACCTCGGCATCCTCGCCCATGCCGACGCCGGTGAGACCAGCCCGACCGAGCGGCTGCTCCATTCGGCCGGGGTCATCGACCGGATCGGCAGCGTCGACGACGGCAGCACCCGCACCGACACCCTCGCGCCGGAGCGCCGTCGCGGCATCACCGTCCTCGGCTCCGTCACCGGCCTCGGCACCCGCGCGGACCGTGTCGACGCCGGGCAGATCGCCCGCGTCACCGGCCTGACCGGCATCGGCATCGGCGACCCGGTCGGCGAAACGGGCAAGGAGTAAGAGCACGTCCTCGCCCCGCCGACGTTGGAGACGGTCGTGGTCCCCGCACCCGGTGCACAGCGCCTGGCGCCGCGCACGGCACGGTCCCCGAGCGGGGCAGGCATGCCCCACCCCGCCGGCGGCCGGCGGTGCCGGCCGCCGCCTGCCGCTCACCGTGCGGGACGTCCGGGTGCCGCACCCCGCTGGTGACCGACAGACGGCGGAAGCGGTCAACCGGCCCCGGGGCCCGTCCAGTCGGCCGGGACACGGGCGAGCCGCACCCGCTGGGGATGGTCGCCGACCGGCACGGACACGACCTTCTTGCCGGTGGCGAAGTCGATGGCCGTGACCTGGTCGGTGCCGCTCTCCGACACCACGCAGGACTTGCCGTCGCCGCTGACCGTGGCCCAGTAGGGCTTGGCGGCGGTGATCAGCGGGCCCTCCTGGAGCGTCGTCCGGTCGATGACCGTGGCGTAGTCGTCCATCGTGCCGGCCACGCACAGCTTGCTGCCGTCGGGACTCATCGAGATGCCGTGGTGGCGCGAGTCGTTGACGAACGTGGTGCGGTCGTCGCTCGTCGCGGGGTTCTCCGGCAGGGTCTTCGTGCGGGTGATCTTCCCGGTGGCGACGTCGTACTCGAAGAAGCCGTTGAAGAACGACACCTGGAAGTACAGCTTGGACTCGTCCGGCGAGAAGACGGCGGGCCGGACCGCATCGGAGAAGTCCTTCAGCCCGAGCGCGTCCAGCTGCGGGCGCATGTCGATGACCTTGACCTGCTTGTACGTGGTCGCGTCGACGACGGTGATGCGGCGGTCGCCCTTCGTCCAGTCCAGCCACGGGGCGTCGGTCTGGGTGTTCACGTCGCCGATCGCCATGTTGTAGATGTACTTGCCGTCCTGGGTGAAGATGTTCTCGTGCGGCTTGTCGCCGGTGGCGAACCTGCCCAGCTCCCTGCCGGAGACGATGTCCAGGACGTGCACCGTGTTGGACGTCGACGCCGACACCGCGACGCGCCTGCCGTCGGGGGAGACCGCCATGTGGTCGGAGCGGTAACCCGACACAGGGAAGCGCCAGTTGATGCGACCCGAGGCGAGGTCGATGGAGACGACGTCGGCGAAGCTCGGCCGGGAGACCACCATCGCCGTGCCGTCCGGGGTGGAGTACATGTCGTCGACGAACTGGTCGTGCCCCTCGCCGACGCTGTTGCGGATCGCCATGAAGTAGATCCACTTGATGGGGTTGGCGTTGATCTCCGCCATCCGCTGTTCCTTGTCGGGGACGACGTCGATCCGGCCGATCTTCCCGAAGTCACCACTGGACGCGATGACATCGGCGGTGCCGTCCCAGTTGTTGCCCACGAACATCACCTCGCGCAGTGCGGCGGGCGAACTCGGGGGCGCCGCCGCGGCGGTCGCGGGAACGGCGGCCGTCAGGGCCAGGGCGGCGGTCAGGGAGCACAGGTGCCGTCGTCGGGAGACGGACATGGCTGATCCCTCCTCTGCGGTGGGGTGAGGAATCTGAACACACGCGCTTTCACAGTGAACTTACTGCAAAGTAAGGAGGGGGCGGCCTTCTCCACAAGACCGCGTACACGACAAAATCGTGAGCGGGCCACGAAGGGAGAGCGGGGTGCCGGGCAGACTCAAAGCGCCGACGGGCCGTTACGGCGGCAGGACGGCCGCGGAACGGCAGGCGGAGCGGCGCCGGCGGTTCCTCGACGCCGCGCTCCAGCTCTTCGGCGGCGCCCCCGGCTACCGGGCCGCCACAGTCGCCGCGCTGAGCGAGGCGGCCGGACTGTCGACCCGTCAGTTCTACGAGGAGTTCCACACCCTGGAGGACGTGCTCGCCGCACTCCACCTGCAGGTCAACGGCTGGGCGGAGGCGGCGGTGCTGGAGGCGGCAGCGGGTGCGGCGGACCTGCCGCTCACCGAGCGGGTCACGGCGATCTTCCGGGCCTACGCGCGCAGCGTCACCGCCGACCCGCGCCGGATCCGCATCACGTTCGTGGAGATCATCGGCGTCAGCCGGCGCCTGGAGGAACAGCGGCTGGCCCGCCGGGCGGGCTGGGTGGACCTCATCTGCGCCGAGGCCGACGCGGCGGCCGCCCGCGGCGAGGCGGCGCCCCGCGACTACCGGCTGGCGGCGACGGCCTTCATCGGCAGCGTCAACGGCCTGCTGCACGACTGGAGCGCCGGCTGGGTCGACGCGACCCTGGACGAGGTCGTCGACGAACTGGTGCGCCAGCTCCTGGCCATCCTCAGGCCACCGGGGTGGGAGGGGCGTGGCTGAGACGGTACCCATTCTCCGGACCCGCCCCGGCTACCCGGGCGCACCCCGCTTCGGCCAGCCGGGCCCGCCCCCTGGTCCCCGCCGCCCGGGGCCGCCCCGGCATGACCGGCCGAGCGCGGCGGACCGGCTGTTCCGAACGCCGGGGTGGTCCGGGTGCGGACACGATGCCCGCAGTGCCGACGCGGGTTGCCACTGCCGTGGTATCGCCCGTGTCAGTGCGGCCCACCCGCCCGCAGCAGCACGAAGCCGACCCCGGCCACCAGGGCTCCGGCGAGCAGCAGACCGGCCAGGAGCCGCGTGCGAAGTGCGCGGTAGACGGCCTCGTACTCGGCCCGCAGTTCCTCGCCGCGGCGGGCCGTGCGCTGCCACGAGGCGCGGGTGAGCGCCAGATGCTCCTGTGCGAACCACCGTTCCACCTCCGCTCGTTGCGCCGTGGTCAGCCAGTCGAGGGTCGCGGCGCACCTGGCGGCGGCCGTGCGTGCCTCCCGGTGCGCGGCGGCGGCGAGCAGATGACCCTGGACGTCGTTGTGGAACGCCCGCAGGTCCGGCGGGGTGCCGTCCCGCGCGGTCACCGGAGCGTCAGCTCCCGTCCGGCCTCGGCCGCGACCTCCGGCCGGTGCAGGTCGAACGCCGGGGATTCGCTGCGGATCTTGGGCAGGGCGAGGAAGTTGTGCCGCGGCGGCGGGCAGGAGGTGGCCCACTCCAGGGAGCGTCCGTAGCCCCACGGGTCGTCGACGCCGACGGGCCTGCCGTACTTGGCGGTCTTCCAGACGTTGTAGAAGAACGGCAGCAGGGACAGGCCCAGCAGGAACGAGAAGGCGCTCGACACCATGTTGAGGGTCGTCAGGCCCTCGACGGCGAGGTAGTCGGGGATCCGGCGCTGCATGCCCTCGGCACCCAGCCAGTGCTGGACCAGGAACGTGCCGTGGAAGCCGGTGAACAGCGTCCAGAAGGTGATCTTGCCCAGGCGCTCGTCCAGCATTTTGCCCGTGAACTTGGGCCACCAGAAGTGGAAGCCGGAGAACATCGCGAACACGACCGTCCCGAAGACCACGTAGTGGAAGTGCGCGACCACGAAGTACGAGTCGGAGACGTGGAAGTCGAGGGGCGGCGACGCGAGCAGCACACCGGTGAGCCCGCCGAACACGAACGTGACCAGGAAGCCGGTCGCCCACAGCATCGGCGTCTCGAACGACAGGCTCCCGCGCCACATGGTGCCGATCCAGTTGAAGAACTTCACGCCGGTGGGGACGGCGATGAGGAACGTCATGAAGGAGAAGAACGGCAGCAGCACACCACCGGTGACGTACATGTGGTGGGCCCACACCGTCACGGACAGACCCGCGATCGCGATGGTCGCGCCGATCAGACCCGTGTAGCCGAACATCGGCTTGCGGGAGAAGACCGGGATGACCTCACTGATGATGCCGAAGAACGGCAACGCGATGATGTACACCTCTGGGTGCCCGAAGAACCAGAACAAGTGCTGCCACAACAACGCTCCGCCGTTGGCCGAGTCGAAGATGTGGGCGCCGAACTTGCGGTCCGCCTCCAGCGC